>NBLI01000086.1 GCA_002084535.1 Candidatus Zhuqueibacterota bacterium 4572_119 | reverse complement strand
GGCTAATTTGAGAATGGCTTTTAAATATGGTAAAAACGCCAATGATTTTTTATCTGTTGATGGTATTTTTACAACCGGCGATAAACATAATATAAATGACGGAAAATACAACGGAGTATTAACAGGTAATAACTGGACTGCGCCGGGTGCTGTTCACTTTAGCACCGGATTATACTTGCTGTTGCCTCACGGTTATGTTGTGAACCGGTTTAACGCGGCAGTTATTGATATACAAAATATTGGTTATGGTCTGGGTGCAGGTACATTTACCGGCTCTTACGATCTAATTCCGAATAAGCTGAAAATTAAATCGTCTTTTGGTACAGGCTTTGCCCCCGTTTCACCTGCTAATGGAGGCAATTATATTGGGTCGGAAATAAATCTGAATTTATTATATCGCCCCAAAGTATTTATGGATATTGAATTGCACGCTGCTTACTTATCGCTGGGTGATTTTTTTGACTCACCTGTAGTAAACGGTAATCTCGATTATCGCCCAAAAAATCCCTGGACGGTTTTCGCTACACTCAAATGGATTATGTTTTAAGGGAGGAAAAAAATGAATATATTAAAAATAGCGGCGGTGATTATTATGACAATCTTGGCGCTGGGTTGCGCGACTTCAGGTTACTACAAATTGGACACAGTGGAATTTGATAGTTTTGATTATGGCTTTGAAATAAAAAAAGTAAAAGTTCGAAATATAAATGTCGCCATGATCGATGAAGGTAAAGGTGACCAGGTTCTATTGCTTGTTCATGGTCTTGGATCTAACGCTAAAGGCTGGATTAAAAATATCCCGGAATTATCAAAAAAATTTCGTGTCATCGCGGTGGACTTGCCAGGATATGGAAAATCCGACAAAGGATATTTTCAATTTTCCATGAAATTTTACGCGCAGATTTTAACGGAGTTGCTTACTCAGTTAAACATTAACAAGGCGACTTTCATTGGTCATTCAATGGGCGGACAAATCGCTATCACAACCGCGTTGGAATATCCTGCAAGAGTGGATAAATTGGTTTTGATCTCGCCAGCCGGCTTTGAAAGGTTTACCGAAGGGGAAGGTGATTGGATGAAAAATGCTGTTACAGCAGATTTTGTTAAAGACACTCCGATTCGAAATATTGATATTAACGTCAAATCGAATTTTTTTAAAATGCCGGGAGATGCGGAATTTATGATTACCGAACGAATCCAGATGCGTAAAGCCAAGGGCTTTGATCTGTATTGCTACGCGGTATCGCGGAATGTTACAGCAATGTTGGATGGACCAGTTTGGGATAAATTAACAGATATTCAGCAGCCAACTCTGATCTTATTTGGCGAGAATGACGGGTTAATTCCCAATCCATACTTGCATGGCGGAAAGACAGAAACCGTGGCAGAAATTGGACGGAAAGAAATTCCCAATAATCGTCTTTTTTTGTTTGAAAAATGTGGTCATTTTGTAATGTTTGAAAAGGCAGAGGAAACAAATAAAGCAATTTTCGATTTCATGGCTGAAAAATAAAGTTTTTAAATTTTTAAAAAAAACTCCACAGCAACTATTTCACTGAAATAGTTGCTGTGGTTTTGAAAAATGTGACGTTTTAAAAATGTTTGATTATACCCTTGCTATCCATAACCTGCAAGTAGAGACCCCATCCTCCAGTTCCCTGATCAACTTTTACCAATATCGAATTCGTTCCCTTTTTTACTTGAACCGGAATGATTTCATCGCAGGGATAAGCAGAGCGACCGATTTTTTTTCTGAAAGATTCTTTCCCATTAAACCATAAAGCAGCTCCGTCATCGCTTCCCAATAAAAGAAGTACTTTGCCTGGTTCGGCAGCTTCAATGGTGGTAAAGGCGTAGGCGACAACATTCTCGTTGGGCGAGATTTTTTCTTTAAAATTTAGATAACCTCGATTGGAGGTTTTTGCCTGGCTCCATTTTACTTCCTGGTTGTTACGGTCAGTTTTGTAATCAAGCAGATCAGTTTTTTCCTCATCAATGAATTCAGTATCCAAACCCCGATTGCTTTCATTTTTAAACGAATTTGACAAATACCAGTTTTGAATAAAATCGGCTTTTATGTCCTTGTTCTTGGTTATTCTGGAAATGATCCGTCGAGGAATTTCTATTTCATAAGGAGCATATTTTTCGGCTAATTTTTCCCATTCATCCAAATGGGTCAAGTCATCAGCCAAAAAATAAAATGGATATAGTAAATATCTATTTTCCGGTGTATTGTTTTTTTCCAAATAGTCTGTAATGATTCGCATATCCTTATTACGTATGTTTTTTGACAGCGCTCTCCGCAGATAGTTCATTAAATCTTCGCGGTGTTCACTTGACGCGAAAAAGTCGATATAAAAAGGGATTGCTTCTATTTTATCAAATCCACTTGATTGGATATTCAACAACAACGCACTTTCCAGAGAGGTTTGCAAGTCCTGGTTCTTAAATCCGATTTTATCGCCATCAAATTTACTGCGATTAGTTGGTTGAATCGCTTCCAAATGCAAATTAAGAATTGGCGATGGAGCGGATTGTTTTATGTTAGCTTTTGCTTTAAAGTTAATGACTAACGGATCGCCGGGATTTAACCTGTCAACGATATGTTTTGTAGTGTCAACATCCCACGTTCCCTGATTTATCCATTGATAAAAACCAGTGACCGGATGTTTGAAATTAGTTCCGGCTTTGAAAGTAGTATTAAAATTAAGTTTGTCTGTTTCTTTGTTTTTTGGTATAATTGCCGCCAGTTCATGATTAATCTGTTTTTCCAGAACATACATCTCAAATTCAAAAAACTCTTCCGGCTTGGCGGTTTTACCTTTTTTATACACAAAACTATCAATTATTTTGCCACCAGGAGCGATGGCTCTCACGGTAACTTTTTTTGGTGTAATATCTAATATCATAAAATGATGAACGCTTTGTGAATGAACAGCGTACGGTCTTTCGACGACGTCATATAATGGCGCGCCACCACCGGCGCTGACAATATGAATTGAACCTTGCTGGTTAATTCCGCAGTTGCCTATGGGATGTGATCGCATATAATAGTGGTCGTGTCCAGTGATGACGAACTGTACATTATGTTTTAAGATTAATGGTCCCCAAAAATATCGATAATCATAAACCGGTCGGTAACTATGAACGTGAAACAAGGGATAATGAAACATGGTAAACCGCCAGGTTTTATTACTGTTTTTCTTAAGATCATCAACATACCATTTATATTGTGGAGAATCGGGGCTGCCGTCGATAGCGGTATTCAAGCCGGTTAAGTGAACCATGCCATAATCCGCTGACCACCATTTCTCTCCTTTATGAACTGGAAAATATTTATAATAATTCGGTGATTCATGTTCATGATTTCCAGGTACGGGATATAATGGAATCTCTCTGAGCAGCTCTTTTGCCGGGTCAAAAAATTCTTCTTTCCAAAGCTCAATTTTTCTACCATCCGCGACCAGGTCGCCGGAATGAAAAATTATATCAGGTTGATAGGTCTGTATTTCCCGGCATATTTGAGTAAATATCTCCGGGTGACTTCTTGAGTCAGCAATGATTCCCATTCGGACAGGCGCGTTTTTGTCAAGCGGAGCTGTTTTGAATTTGTAGGTACCGGTGCTTTTCTCTTCCCATAAACATTGATAATAGTAAATTGAATTAGGTTTAAGATTTTCTAACCTGACTTGATGCAGTATTGACATTGAGTCTTCAGATTGTTCATAAATAAGACGGTTTGGATTTTTACCAAATATTACTTTGCCCGGCGAAGCTTCTGTGGTTTCCCAGAGAATTGTTATACCATCCGGACTTGGGGATTGTAAATAGGGACCGAGGTGGAGATCTCCGCCTAATGAATTTGTACTGAAAATAAGAATAAAAACAAATGAAAACTCAAAAAATTTTTTCATCAAATAATCCTTTTAATTTTTTTTTGAAATTAATCACAGCATGAAAAAAGCCATATTGTTTTAATTTAAACAATATGGCTTGAAAATTGTTTCCACAAGTTGAAGTAATTTTTATTGCATAATGAGCTTCAATAGTGTTTTATTGGTCTGTAAAAATGTTGATTGGTTTCTCAAAGTTGAAAATATTTTCTATTGTATTGGATGTGTTCTCATCAATTAAATAGCTCAATGTATCTGCGAAAAGAACAGTTTCAATTTTTCCCCGCTGTAGTTTTATCTTATCATAATATATTTGCAGAGCAAACCTGTCATTATATGTTGTGCGGACACGCAGTAATCCATCAAGGGAAGATAATGAACTAACAAGGTAAGGTAGCTCTTGTATTATGATTGCTTCATCAGCTTTGGGCAGACCAATTTCGAAAATATTAATTTGTTGAGAGCTGGTATGTTCATAATCATTAAATTCCATATCATATTCTTCGAACATTAAAAGCCTGAATTGGATAATTTCCACTCCTCCAGTCAACTTGCCCTGATCTTCACATTTGAAGTTGATGGGAGTTGAAATTCGTTCGTTTTCGATAATTTCTTCAAAGGCTTCAGCTTCAATTACTTTTTTAATTTCATCAATATTTGTACTGTCCGCGTCAAAATATATTTTCGCGGTAACCGGTTCCCCATAAAAAGTCTCCATTCCAAATACAAATTTATTTTGATAAAGCGCCGTATTGAGATTGGATTGGTCGATGGGATCAAAAAGATTTTCTATCCCAACTTCCCAGGCTGATAATTTAACAGGAGTATAATTTTCAAATGAACGAGTTTTGAAACGGCTTGAGCTGAACAGAGTTTGTTTGACATCGCTTTTTGATATTTCAGTGGAATCGTAATAAATAGAAACCGCGTAGGAACTGGCGTAAGCGTCAAGCCCATAAATTCCAGGAATAGTTGTTAAATATTTGTACAGAGAATTTGCGCTGCCAAAGCATTTTACATTTTTAATTCCGGCTTGTTTATAAACCGAGATCTGCTCAATTTGGTCAAATTTTCCCCACCTTTGTTCCAGGGTACTAAATTCGTATTTAGCGGAAAGTGAAAGACCCAACCCGATCAATATCACAACCAGAATCATAGGCAGATATTTAAGTTTTAAAGAACCATTAATACCAACGGCTTTTTCTTCTTTGCACGAAGTAATACATTCAGTGCACATCACACAGTCAGGATGTGTCACTTTTTCATACTCATCAACATTAATGTCGTAGGGACATGCTTTAGTGCACAATCCGCAATGGGTGCATTTATTTTCATCAACAGTGATTTTAAAAAATGGAAAAGGAAAGATTTTAAAAAGCCCAATTTCCAAGAGATAACCGATTACGGCTAAACCGCCTACCAGCCAAAGTAGCGATAGCTTAACGCCCAGCATTGATAAAATAAAATATAAGATAAATACAGCGACGGCTCCCCAAATATTCACAAAGATATTGCTGGCAGCGCCTAAAAAGCAGAGGTAACGGCACCAGAATTGTTTGATGAAAATCGCGCCAAGAATTGTAACGGCAACCGCCCCAATTGACCACAATAAAACCGTGTCGTGTCCAAATCCGGTCGCCGCGCCGAAGAAGGGGTCAAATTTGCGACAGAATAATTCGCTATCGGTTACTGTGTAATAAACGACAAAATACAGGAAGATGTATTTGATAGAACGTAAAACAAGGTCTAAAAATTTGGGCAGCCGGAATTGGAGTTTAAATTTTTTTCCTATTTTTCCGATCCATTCAGTGATTGAACCAACTGGACAAATATATCCGCAAAATAGTTTCCCTATTGCCAGCGCGCCAACAAACAATACCAGCGCCATAAAAATCGCTGCCGAACTCATGGAGCAGGGGAGTGATTCCTGATAAATTTTTGTGCCGAATCCCAGTATGCCGCCCATCGGGCAATATTTTTCAATATCGCCGGCGGTATAAATCGTCCAGATAAGAAGCAGCAGAATAATAATTTGCAAAGCGAGCCTGATTTTTGAATTCATTTTTTTCCCTTAAAGTTGTAGTTTTATGGCTGATTTAGAGATTTAGACACACCATTTTAAAAAAACATTCGATTATGAAAAAAATCCCCCATTAAAGCTTATTACGATTTAAGCGAAAATGGGGGGTGATGAAAATTGTTCATTAACTTGTGTTTTGTGGAACAGAGAATTTAAAAAAAATAGCAGCTCTGCGAAAGCAATAAATCAGGATGACAGGAGAAACATCCGGTTTTGTAGCAAAAGTTAGCTGCTATCAGAAATTGATGTTAAAGATGGTTGTTGATTATCCCTTTGAGCTGATTTTAAAAATAACACCCGCCGGGTCAGGGCAGCATAACAAATCCGTTTCTTTAATCCAATCGTCATTGGGCAGTTCGTCTTCACGCTGTTTGCTGATTAGGAACGGGATCAGGCTTTGCAAAGCAAACATACAGGTCGCTTTGTTATTTGGGATGACTAACTTCCCCTGTCCTGTGACTTCAAAAGTATCGCCGGGTTTTAAATTCGCCCCACATCTTTGTTTTATTTCCGATACTTCTACGACCAGCTTTTTCATTTTGATTAGAAAATACCTGGTTTTTACCTTTTTAGAGTTGACTCATTATTATTTTCGTAACACTTCAGTTATGGGAGTATTCAAGATGTCGCGTACTTGAAATTGCAATTGTTGATACTGTCCAGGAAATTAATACATATAATTTTTGATGGCACAATTTATTACTTAGTTGAAGTGTACGACATCTCTGTCTGCCACCAGTAACTGAAGTATTAATTATTTTCGGATTTCTTTTGTGGTCTGTTAATTCAGGAACAAATCAGTGCATGGAATTAAATAATTTGACTACATTCTAATCCCATAGCATTCCGCGCCACAGAATTTACATTTTCCTTCGTCAATTTCCATGTTTACAATTTGATACCCATGTCTTCTGATCAGCATTTTGTTACAGTTAAAGCAAAATGTGCTTTCAGTTTCATTGCCCGGAACATTTCCCATATATACATGGTATAGACCGGCGTCTTTTCCGATCGCAAAGGCTCTTTCCAGTGTGGTAATAGGTGTTGGTGGATAATTGGAGAGTTTATATTGTGGATAAAATCTGCTAATATGCCAGGGCGTTTCTTCGCCTAATTCATTTTTAATAAACCTGGCGAGCTGCTCCAATTCATTGGTTGAATCATTTTCACCGGGAATGATCAAGGTGGTTACTTCAATCCAAATATTAAATTCTTTCATTAATTTTAGTGTTTCAAGTACTGGTGCTAATTTTCCGCCGACCAGTTTTCGATAAAAATTTTCATGGAAGCTTTTTAAATCCACATTCGCCGCGTCGAGAAACGGGCTAATTAATTTAAGCGGTTCGGGATTTATGTAGCCATTGGTCACAAACACATTTAAAATATTCTTTTTACGGGCGAGTTTGGCGGTTTCATAGGCATATTCAAAGTAGATCGTTGGTTCGGTGTAGGTATATGCAATGGATTGGCAATGATGTAAAGCTGCATTTTCGACAATTTTTTCCGGCGGCATTTCTCTGCCGTAATTTTCAATGTCAGCGATATTTTTGACCTGAGAGATATCATGATTCTGACAAAATTGACAATTAAAATTACAACCTGCGGTGGCAACGGAGAAAGAAGCTGATCCGGGTGCCACATGGAAAAGCGGCTTTTTCTCGATAGGGTCAATATGACTGGCGATGGCTTTTCCAAAAACTGATGAATATAAAATACCGCCAATATTTTTTCTGATATGACAAATTCCGGTCTGCCCGTTTTTAAGCCGGCACAGGTGAGGGCACAATTCACACCGTACTTCGTTATTTTCCAGTTTTGTAAAAAACAGACCTTCTTTCATTTTACCCTCATGTTTTGTTAACGCTTGCTAAAAACACAACCACAATAATCCTGCCGGTATAAATGATACTGTTTGCTTTTCTCTACGCTTAGCTTAAATCCGTCCTGCTTTTTAAAGTTTGCTTCCATATATTCAATATCATATTTTTGACTCATTTCATTTCCAATTTCGTTCAGCAATTTCGCGTTTTTGTGGGGACTGATTGACATCACAGTTGTGAAGGCGTCAAAACTGTTTTTCTTAGCATACCGGGCAGTTCGTTCCAATCTCATACGGAAACAAACTTCACATCTTTTGCCGCCTTCAGGCTCATCTTCTAATCCTTTGACTTCTTTGAACCATTGAGAAACATCATATTCCTGTTCAATTAATTTTATTTTTTTCAGTTTTAAATAATTTTTCAATTCGTCTAATCTCTGAATATATTCGGTTTCAGGGTGAATGTTAGGGTTGAAAAAAAAGCAGGTTATGTCAAAATCGCTGATGGTCCGTTCTGCTGGGATGATAACGCATGGCGCGCAGCAAGTATGCAGGAGTAGTTTTCTCATTATAAATCAAATTAGTAAAGTAAACTGGTAAACAAAAAGGAGCAATCGGTGGATGAAAGAATAATCGCTTATATTTTCCAGCAACCAATTGCTCCTGTTTTAATTAAAGTGCATGTCGTTTAATTTTGCGGGGAAAGGATGACGTCGATTCTCCTGTTCTGTGCCCGTCCCTGGCTTGTTTCATTGGAGGCGATTGGTGTACTTTCGCCATAACCCCTGGCAGAAATTTGACTTTCGGATAATCCCATGTTGGCAATTAAATAAGACATCACAGCCCGTGCTCGTCTTAATGAAAGCGATTGATTTTTTCGGTCATCTCCTTTATTATCGGTATGTCCTTCGATAGTAATGTGATAATCCGGAAATATTCTGATCGCTCTTTGCAACTTTGTCAGCATATTGAAATATTCAGGATCGATGACTGATTTTCCACTGGCGAAATTTAAGCCAATAAGACGAATTTTTATTTGATTCCCTTCGCGCAAAACCTTGGCTTGGTTTTTATTAAAGAGAGATTCAATTTTATTAAATTTCTCTTTTCTCTTTTCTTCAATGGTAAGCTTTGTACGCAGTCCTTCTTCTTTTTGTTTGACAGCAGCCAACTCATTTTGAATGGTGATTTGTTCATCCTTTAGTTGGTCGATCTTCAAATCCATCGATGAGATTTCTTCGTTGAGCTCTTTGTTTTGCTTCTTCAAATTGGCGATTGCCTTAACCGCGGATTCAGACGGTTTTTTGAATCCATTATCAAACTCTGGTGAGTAATCTAATTCGTTTAAAATATTGGAGAAAAACTCCTCGTGCTCAAGAATTAATTTTTCCCAGTTTAGATCGTCTTTTCTGATAGTTTTGATTTTTTCTGCCAGGTAATCCGCGTGACGGATTTCATATTCTGCTTGCTCGGCTTTTTGTTTCGCGTCTGTTTTCGCGCTTCTGTTGCTGGTTAGAATTGATTCGGCTTCATCGAGCAAATCTTGTGCTTTTTGAAAAGTCAAAGGCGCGAATTTGGCAGTCTTTTTTTCTTCGGATTCTTGTAATTGTTTTTTAACATTACCGATGATACTTACTTTGATGGCTAACAATTCAGCTTCCCGGTAAAGTCTTTCGGATTTGATGGCTTTTTCATCAGCTTTGCCGCGGTTGCCTCTTTCCAATATCCTTGCCGCGTCATTAAATTCATCTTCTGCTTCATCAAAAGTTTCTTTGGCATATTCAATTGAATTGGCTTCCAATGCGTCGTCGCGTGCTTTTAATAAATGGGAAAAAGCGACCTGTCCGATTTTGGCGTTTTTGATGGCGCTATCCAGAAATTCTTTGATTTTGCTTAATTTCTTTGTAACATTTTTCCCTTTATCAAAATCTTTTTCAGCATCCTGGTAATTTTCCATTGCTTTTTGATAGGTGTCAGGAGAAAGCAGGTCTGCTTGTTCAGCTTTTGCCTGGGTTAATAAATTATCAACTTCTGAGAACAGTCTCTTTTTTGTGTCCTGTTGAGAAAAAAGAAGTTGGAAGCTGGAAAGTATAAATACTAATGTGATGAAGGAAATAGTTAAAACAGTTCGGTTAGATGTTCGAAAATAGGGCTTTGAAATCATAATTTACCCTCCTTCTCATTTTGTGAATGTTGAACGATCCAATGCGGTTTTATTAAAGTTGTTAGTTACAATATAATCTTTGATTAATAAAATGTCAAGGAAAATAAAAAAAATGGCGAGATAGATAGAAAAATAAAATTTATAAAAAAAGCTCCTTTTTATTGTAACAAAGGAGCTTTAGTAAATATTGAAAATATTCAGTGCTTATTCTGAAGGTGGCGGTTCGCTGGTTGTCTTTTTGTTCTTATCGCCTTCCAAGATTCTTCTCAATCTTTCCAATTCCCGTTCTGCTTTTTTTCGTTCGGCTTTAATTCTATCCAACTCTTCTTCGGCAGACTCTGTTTCTCTTTGCTCGTTGATGATTTGTTCAAATAATTCTCTACGGTTTTCAGCTTTCCTGATGAGAATGTCTTTATCACTTACCCGGAAAACATTGGTGGGAAGTAATAAAATGTTCACGCCAAAATTCAGCCTCCATGTCGGATAATTTGGTAAGGCTTCCGGGAATTTACTGATATATTCATAAGTAGTTTCATCTGTATTGGATGATAACCTGAAATCAGCTCCCACTTTGAAAGTCAACCATTTGAAAGCGTGATAGCTAATTGTTGGTGTTAAATAAAAATAGTTTTCAATGCTGTAGGCTGTTTCTTTTGGTGGTTTTTGAATGAATGAGTTTCCGTACAATTCAACCGAAAAATCGAATTCAGATGAAGGGATTTTTAAACCGAATCCATAAAGTATTTCCTGAGTCATTGAAGTAACATTAAAGTTGTTGGCTGAATTCGCGCTAAGAGATTCTCCTACATCGTTATGATTCAGATAGCCAATATTGAAATCAACATTTAATTCTTCTTCAGGATAGAGGGGGTCTTTAGAATAAGAGAGCATACCGGTAAATCCCCATTCCACTGTTCCGGCTGAATATGGTTCAAAAACAATGTTGGATTCTTTTCCTGTTGGAAATCGTGTGTCCAGGCTAATTCCCCAGGTTAGTGAGCTCCTTTTGATATTATACGAGCCGAACTTTAGACCCATATACAAATCTCCGGGCATGATGTATCTTTTTTCTCCACGCTGCGTGTCCTGGTACATAATGGGTGAGATTGCAAATTCAAGATGTTTGCTCACTCCATAATTCAGGCTGAAAGCGCCTTGAATATTCCAGTAACTTACCGCGTTTGAAGCACCCTCATGGCTCGCGACTTTTCCGAAAACCTGGCTGCGACCATACAGGGTCAAGTATCCGGGCTTCAGGCTCCAGGCAGATTTGACATAGGTCAAACCGCGTCCACCGTTAAGCCCATTGGCATTTAAACCACTTGCCAAAGAAACGACTAAAACTATTAGCACCCCCATGCTAATTGCTCTCTTGAAGTTCATGATGAAAACCTCCACTATTGATGTCAAAACTTGTGAAGAGTAAAGAATTAACATGTTTATAAAATAAAAATAAATGAATTTTATGAAATTGTCAACTAATTTTTTGTATGTTACAGCATCTTAATTGACCTGCTACAATTTATTTTTGCTATTTGCGATCGCTGTAATACACAATCCATGCGTAAATTTGAACTAACATAGCAAACTTGGAAATAAATTCCAGGTATTTGGAAAGATGATACCATTTTGTTCCCGAAATTACAATTGTGTCACCTGGTTTAAGATGAGGAATAATTGATTTATCACCTTGTTTGATATATTTTTGGACATTTATTTTCGTAATCTTGTTTTGACTGTCTTTTGATGATAATGATTCGCGTATCAATTTAATATTGTCTAACCTTGCGCCTTCCCGCGGACCTCCAGCAAAAGAAATAAGAGAGATCAAATCTGTTCCGCTGGGTACCAAATATTGTCCCGGTTTGGCGACAAATCCCCAGACATTTACCTTGATTAGCAACTGGTCATCCGTACCCAAATAATATTGTGCTCCTCTGGGATATTCTTTCTCCTGGCAAGATATTGTCTGATTTGTAACCAATAATGTACCAAATAGTATCAGAAGGAATATGGTAATCCTTCTAACATTAGTCGTCATAAAAGAACTCCTTTAGCTCGTAAGTCGCTGTATTAACAATCTGATATGAAAGTGATTGGATGATTTTCCCGGTTAAAAAAATGACGAAATTGTTCCTTTTCCGGGATTCTTTCTTTAAGTAGCAAATTTATTGCCAAAAGTGATTTAAAAATGTTCCTTAAAAAATTGAATTTTAAATTATTACTTTTAAACATACTTTTTTGGTAACTGATTACAGGGCTAATATGACAAATGAAATATCAATATTTTTGACAGGTCGATTCATCGGGGATAACAGGATTACTTATATTTGATTCTTTTACAACATGGCTGACAGTTAATTTTAGATATGTATTTTTTATGGACTGCAATCCTGAGAATCCGTAAAATCATGTAATCCTGTCATCAAATTTTTTTTTAAATCTTCAGTTATCGAAGCTACCCTGTGATCGCTTACTTTTTTGACTGAACAGAACCATTTGTATGGACTTCTGGAAAATAGCAATTTTTGAGAATTTATTATGGTTCGAGTCCGCTCTCCATGAAGTCTTTCGGACTATAATTATTAAAATGTTAAGCGAAATATCATCATGAGCGAAGTCGAAGAATGAAATGGTTTTAGCCCAATTTTGCCGAATTCTAAACTATTTGTGAAGAGGAGAGTGCTGGATTAATGGAATTATGGATTGTTGTAATAACTCATTTTTTGTGCTTGAAGACCATATAATAATCATTTCGATTTGGTTTGCCCGGAAATTATTCCTTAACAAGCTAAGTTACAAGCTGAATTTAAAACATCGGGAATTTGCAGTAATTTTGGGTTTCTATTGTTGGAGCTGATAACTGCATTGGGTAATACCTCAGATACTGGTGGCAGACAGAGATGTCGTACACTTCAA
>NBLI01000085.1 GCA_002084535.1 Candidatus Zhuqueibacterota bacterium 4572_119 | reverse complement strand
ACGATGATAACAAATTCTCCTTTTTGCTTTATCGTTTCCGGTTTTTCATTGAACTCATTCAGAGTACCGCGATAAACCTGTTCAAACTTTTTAGTAATTTCTCTGGAAATGCTGACTTTACGATCTCCTAAATATTCACAAAGATGGGAGATGGTTTTTATTATTCTATTAGGTGATTCGTAAAAGATAAGGGTTCGTTTTTCTTCCGCTAATTCTTTTAACCTTGTCTGCCGGCCTTTTTTTACCGGCAAAAAACCCTCAAAAGCAAACCGGTCAGTAGGCAGCCCAGAAACTACCAGAGCCGGAATAAAGGCTGTTGCTCCGGGGATCGCTTCTATATTTATACTTTCTTTTATTGCCTCTCTGACCAAATAAAAAGCAGGATCTGAAATTCCGGGCGTTCCTGCATCTGAAATCAACGCGATTGATTTTCCTCCTGTCAGTTGCCTGATAAGTCCCGGAGTCTTCTTTTCCTTATTAAAATCAAAATAACTTGTTTTTGGTGTCGCGATTTCATAATGGTTTAAAAGTATTGACGCCCGTCGCGTGTCTTCCGCCGCTATTAAGTCAACATTGGACAAAACTTCAAGCGCCCGAAAAGATATATCTTTTAAATTTCCAATGGGTGTGCTGACTAAATACAGCCTGCCGTGATTATCATCTCCCAATATTTTTTGCTCCTCGAGAGGGAATATTATCAGGAATATTAATTTTATAAAGGAAAGGATTATTGCTATTTAATACTGCAATAATCCATTTTTTTCGGTTGTCCAATCGTTAAAGACTATTACCTGATTTTGACAAGACATTTTTTACTAATTGCTACAGCTTCGTCCACAATTTCTTTTGTCGTATTGAGTGATGGACGAAAGCGAATTGAGTTGGCGCCGCATGTAAGTACCAGCATCCCCTGGTTCTGCGCTTCTTTTTGGAATTTGTCTCGAATACTTCCATCTGGTAAATCAAAGGCAATAAACAATCCTTTACCGCGAACATTTGAGACCAGACTGTTCGGAGCCTGTTGAATGTCTAAAAGTAGTTCCTGGAAATATTGTCCAACATTTGCGGCATTTTCAATTAGATTTTCTTCTTCAATGATTTCGATGTAGCGCTGGCTGCGCACCATGTCAACAAGATTGGCGCCCCAGGTTGAATTTATTCGGCTGGATTCTTCAAATACATTGTTCTCGATCAGGTCCAGCCTTTTCCCAGCCATAATTCCGCAAACCTGCATTTTCTTACCAAATGAAATAATATCAGGTTCTACGCCATAGTGTTGATATGCCCACACTTTTCCAGTAACTCCCAAACCTGATTGAACTTCATCAAAGATTAAAAGTATATCATTTTCATCGCAGATGTTTCTTAATTTATGGAAAAATTCTTTCCTGAAGTGATTATCGCCGCCTTCACCCTGAATCGGCTCTATAATCATACACGCAATGTCATCAGGATTGTTTTTAATCGCCTCATGAATCTGGTTCAGGCTTGTTTCTTCTGCTTGTTTAACTTCAGCTAAATTCTTTTCATTAAGAGGGAAGGTGATTTTGGGATTCAATACCCTGGGCCAGTCGAATTTTGGAAAATACTGTGTTTTCCTGGGATCGGCTGTATTGGTGATGGAAAGTGTGTATCCCGACCTGCCGTGAAATGCTTGTTGGAAATGGAGTACTTTTGATCCAAGTTCTT
Source organism: Candidatus Zhuqueibacterota bacterium 4572_119 (assembly GCA_002084535.1). Classification (GTDB taxonomy): domain Bacteria; phylum Zhuqueibacterota; class Zhuqueibacteria; order Thermofontimicrobiales; family Thermofontimicrobiaceae; genus NBLI01. The sequence goes on along the minus strand of NBLI01000085.1, from coordinate 7,333 downwards.
TTTTAAAGCCTTTCTGAAAATTTAAGCGAACTTTCCAGTCAAAAGCGGTTTTAAGCGCGTTTTCCACTGCCAATGCGCCGCCGCTGATAAAAAACAGATGCGGGAGAGATTCAGGTATTACAACTCTTGAAAGTGTCTCTACAAATTCTGCCATTTCAATAGTATAGAAATCAGAATTCGATGGTTTGTTTATCGATGACCTCATGATCTTTTCTTTGAATTCTGGTGTTAACATTTTTGGATGATTCAAGCCAATGGGCAATGTGGCAAAAAATGTAAAAAAATCCAGGTATTCACTCTTTGTTTTCGCGTCGTAAATATAATTGCCATGGCTTTTTTCAAGGTCAACAATAATATCATATCCATCAACCAAAATGTGCCTGGCTAAAATTTTGGTTACTTTGTCAGCTGAAATTTGTCCCATTCATTTCTCCTTATCTACGGCAGGTCTATCATTTATTCACAATAATAATTAACCCAATGATTATTAAATACTAATTGCCAAAAAAAAAATTATGCCTTTAACAAAATTAAAACCTTCTATTATAATAAAAATATAAATAAAAGTCAAGAAACAACTCTGAAATTTATAAATTATTCGCCTCTCCGAGAATAGACAATCAGTCAAAGTAACATAATTACAAAATTTGAATAACTTGCAAAATCAATCTACTTTAAATCCAGTTAATCTTGAGAATCCTGTGCGCCCAGTCGCATCTGCCTTTGGCATGATCATCCTGTCCAATTTCATTTTCATTTAATGGTCTCCCCTGTGATCGGTTACTACTGAACAGTATTGGAGATATGAGCAATCACAGAATCTGATTTTCGGCAATTAATTTGTTTGTAAGTTATGAGATTCCTATGTCCCTTTAAAAAAATAATGAATCGGAATGACAAAGCAATCTATTGTTTGTAAAATCTAACAACGAAAAACTAATAGCCGATTCAGTTTCTCCAATAACAACAAAATATATTGAGAAACCACTTGAATTATTAATTAAAATTCACGATATTTGTTGCTTTAAGTCAGATTTCAAAGCGTAACAAGTATCTGCAAAAAACGAAATAATAGATGGTGATGATAAAAAAAATAATTGAACGCTGGTATTCCGCAAGTGGATATAAGGAAGTTTTGAAACTGGCTTTTCCATTGATTTTGAGTACCAGTTCAACGAGCTTACAGCATTTTGTGGATAGGATGTTTTTGACCTGGTATTCACCTGAAGCGATTGCCGCGTCAGTACCAGGCGGGATTTTGTCGTTTACTCTCATGTGTTTGTTTATCGGTACCGCGGCGTATGTCAATCCGTTTGTCGCGCAATACTATGGCGCAAAGCAATTTGATCGCATTGCACCTGTGGTTTGGCAGGGAATATATTTCGCGCTGGTAACTGGTGTGGCATTTTTTATCTATATTCCGGTCGCTGAACCGATTTTTAATTTGATAAATCATGAACCGGGCGTTAAAGTATTGGAAATTCAATACTTTAAAATATTATGTTTTAGCGCGCCTGCTGTATTTGTCAACGCGGCGGTTTCCGGTTTCTTTGCCGGTCGTGGTCAGACCTGGACAATTCTTTGGGTAAATTCTTCAGCAACCTTGTTGAACATAATAATTGATTATATTTTGATTTTTGGAAAACTGGGATTTCCTGAATTGGGAATGCAGGGCGCAGCAATTGCGACTGTGATCGCCAGCTATTTTTCCGCTATTTTGATCTTTACCATAATGTTAAGATCCAAATATCGCAAACAATTTCAGACCTGGAAAAATAAGAAATTTGATGTTGAGTTGTTCAGAAGACTTATGAGATTCGGAATTCCCAATGGCGTCCATTTTTTTCTGGATTTGCTTGGATTTACTTTGTTCATTTTACTGATTGGCAGGTTTGGAACGACAGTGCTTGCCGCGACAAATATCACCTTCAATATTAATTCCATTGCCTTTATGCCCATGGTCGGATTGGGTTTTGCCGTAGAAATTATTGTGGGACAAAAATTGGGTGAAAACCAGCCAAAATTAGCCCGCCTGGGAACCTATTCTGCTTTGCACATCACGTTTTTATATATGGGAGTGATCGCGCTAACTTATGTTTTGCTTCCCAAATTATACCTGATGCCATTTGCCGCGCAAGCCGATCCTGTTTACTTCGCGCAGGTGAGAAAAATATCCATCATTTTGCTGCAATTTGTGGCTTTTTACTCCATCTTTGATACCATGAATATTATATTCTCCAATTCCCTGCGCGGCGCTGGCGATACCCGTTTTGTAATGTTCACCGCGGTTATTCTGTCCTGGATCATTATGATTATCCCCACCTACCTGGGAAGCGTTGTTTATAAATGGAGCTTCTATTGGACATGGGCGTTTTTAACAGGCTATATTGTAGCACTGGGAGTTGTTTTTTATTTCAGATTCCTGGGAGGGAAGTGGGAGTCCATGAGAGTCATCGAAGAGCCACCGGTTGTTATTCCGCAGAATTTGCCTGAGAGTCCGATAGGGTAGGAGGACTGCTAATCCGATATTAGACCTAATGCTATTATTCCTTATGAAATAACTTTTTTTGAATTTGAACATACTTATAATTGAGGTTTAAAAAATCGCCTCTATGTCAAATCGTGTGGGTAGATAGTAACGCCTCAGTTATGGGAGTATTCAAGATGTCGCACACTTGAAATTGTAATTGTTGATACTATCTATGAGTTCACTCTAAAAAGCCCTAAAGGGCTTTCACATTGATTGGGATTCTATCTTTTCTCCGCCATGAATGGCGGAGTTAGTCAATTATAATTACTTAAGTTATATGTTTTGACTAACCCCATCCTTTAGGATGGGGACTACATTACGGTAGATAAAAAAACTGCTTGATTTTTAATTTTGTATTTAATATATTCAAACAATCGTTTGACCCAAACGAACGTTTGACAAAAACGAGTGTTTGAATATTTTGAAACTGGAGGATAATGATGAGAAGATTGCTGTTTTTAGTAGTGCTGTTTTCCGCGACTCAATTATTCGCGCAAGGATTGTTTGACAATGCTGTAGAAAATGAAAGACAAGCCAGCCCCAGCCAAAATTATGAACTGAATGGGTATTTACGTTCGGTGTTTTATGGAGGGAAAATAGCTGATACAGATGACTATGAAATGAAGAGTGGCTATGGTGAAGCCGCTCTAAAATTAAGGTTTCGCAAGGAGAGTTTTGGCGACGCTTTCGCTGAAGTTCGATTTCGTAAAGGTTTGGAGTTTAACGAGAATTTAGCTGAAGTTAATCTTCGCGAGGCATACATAAATGCTTATGTCGGAAAATTTGATTTTCGGGTTGGGCATCAGATTGTTGTCTGGGGCCGGGCTGACGGATTTAATCCGACTGATAATGTTTCCCCGAAAAACATGCTCGTTCGATCACCGAACGAGGACGATAAGAGGGAAGGGAGTTTTGTTGTCCGGTCTTTTTTTAATTTGACGCCTCTCCGTTTTGAAGGAATTTGGGTACCAGCATTTTTTTCATCCGTTTTGCCTTTGCAAGCTATTTCTTTACCGGAAGGAATTTCGATTACTGATCCAGATTACCCTGATGCCAATTTGAAGAATGGCGCTTACGCGATTCGCTTAAATCTTGAATTACCATCCCTGGATTGTTCAATAAGCTATTTCAACGGTTTTAATCCTTTGCCCGGAGTTGATATGGGTACGCCATATTTTACAATGAGTGGATTGGAAATGAGCCTGATTCCAAAAGCCTATCGAATGAATATTTTTGGCGCGGATTTTTCGACAACGTTGGGTTCATTCGGTTTGCGAGGCGAATTCGCTTACCGGGAACCTCATAAAGATTTTACGTCGTTTGTGCATATTCCAAACCCGGAATTACAATATGTTTTTGGCTTTGATAAGGAAATAGGTGATTTTAGCCTGATCTGCCAATATGTTGGAAAATATGTTCGCGATTTTGAAGATTTATCCGCGCCGGTAAATCCACTGGAATTACCCGAATATGAAGTCCGGCTGAAAAACAGAATGTTGTCTTCTCAACTTGATGAACTCAGCCACGCGGTTTCTTTCAGACCTGCTTTCAAGCTGATGCACGAAACATTGAATTTGGAACTATTGGGATTATATAACTTTACGACTGAAGAATACTTGTGCAGACCGAAAGTTTCTTATGATATCGCGGATGAATTGGATTTCGCGATCGGCGGGGAAATTTACGCGGGACCGGACGGGACTTTATTTGGTGAAATGGATAATTTTTTAACAGCGATTTTCTTTGAATTAAAATCGTCATTTTAAAAATAGGAAGGAAAAATGGTTCAAAGCAGCCCAAAAGACGGCAAACAAAGAATATTGGAAGCGGCGATTTCACTTTTTAGTAAAAGGGGATTTGACGCGGTGGGCGTGAGGGAAATCGCGAAAGAAGCCAATGTAAATATATCCATGATTTCATATTATTTCGAGGGTAAAATTGGCATTTTAAAAGCAATCATGAATGATTTCCATGATCGCTATTACCAAATGATAAAAAATGTCATGGACGATTCTTTGCCTTTGGAAGAATGTGTTGGCAGGATTATCAGAAATCTTGTTACTTTTATTCGTACGCATACGGATTTGACGATGATTGTACTTCATTCTTTGCCCCTCGATATTCCTGAAATTGTGAAATTGAAAGCAAATAAAATTTCAAAACTAATCACTGAATTGAGCGGGCTTTTTAAAAGATTCGGATTAGATCCCGATGATAAAGTATTATTCAGTATTGTCGGACCGTCATTGGTTTCATCAATTCTGGCTCATTTCAGATTTAAGTCTGTTCAGAAAAATGTACTGAACATTGATTTTGATGATGAATTTTATGAAAAATATACCGAGACCCTTACCACATTATTTCTAAACGGATTAAACGGATTAGCAGTAAAAAAACCTGAAATTGGAAGGAGTTAACTTTGAAAACAATGGCTGATTTTATTATCAAATACCGCTGGTTAATAATTATTGGTTTTATTTTAGTTACTGTAATTTTTGCCCGGCAATTGCCCAAAGCCGAAATAGACGCGGACTTAAAAAGCCAGTTGCCAAAAGATATGGTATCGCGAATTAACACCGATAAAATAGATGAGCTTTTTGGTGGAACTGAAATGCTTATGGTGTTAGTGAAAACGGACGATGTCCTGAATCCCGAAACGCTTAAAAGGGTTCGAAAGCTTTCCAAGCAAATAAACCGCGTCAAAGGCGTGGACAAAGTAATGTCACTTTTTGATTTAAAAAATATTAGAAGTGAAGATGGGGCGATGATCGTTGATCCGGCAGTCAGGAGGATACCCAAAAATGAGGAGCAAAAGGAACAACTTAAAAGCGAATTGAAAAGTAATGATATGGTTTATGGCACTGTTGTTTCAAAGGATTTTAGCATTACCGCCATAATAGCAGTTTTAAAAACAAACAGCAAGGATGAAATAATTGTTCCCGAAGTTGAAAAATTACTTGAGGATTTTCCAGGGGATGAGGAAATTTTTATTGGCGGGCTTCCGTACGTTAGGCTGAAGATTGGGAATAACATCAGTAAAGATATGAGAAGGCTGATGCCGTTTGGGCTTTTAATCATGCTAATTTTTCTTTTTGCTTGCTTTAGGCAACTAAGAGGCGTACTCCTCCCATTTTTTGTGGTCATTATGTCAATTTTATTTGTTATGGGACTCATTCCTCTAATTGGCTGGAAAATCCATATTATTACAGTATTACTTCCTGTTATGCTCATTGCGGTTGCCAATGATTATGGCATTCATATGATTGCGAAATATCAGGAAGATGTTTCGTCAGATAAGAATTATTCAAATAAAACTCTGGCAAAGAATATATTTACCAGTCTGAGCAAACCAGTCGTTTTAACCGGTTTAACAACAATGGCTGGAATGCTGTGTTTAATGGGACACCAGCTAATTCCCGCTGAACAATTAGGTGTTTTAGCTGCTATTGGTATTATTTATGCTTTAGCAGCGAGTCTGCTTTTTATCCCATCTGTTATTTCTCTGCTACCCCGAAAAATACCAGCATTTCTAAATTCTGAAACCAAAACAAACAGGAAACCTGTTCTGGAAAGGTTGCTGGAATTTTTTGGGAAAATCGTTTCTGAAAAGCCGAAAACCATTATTGTCGTCGCTATTGCTTTTATGGCAATCTCCTCGATTGGAATTTTTCGTATCGTCATAGATACTGATCCAAATGGATATTTCCCTGATAATGATCCTGTGGTTCAGACTTCCAACCTGATAAATGAAAATTTGGGAGGATCTCAAAACATTTCTGTTGTTTTGAAAGGTGACATTAAAGAACCCAGGTTAATGAATAAAATTGATTCTTTGGAAAGCGCGATTGGCGATTTTCAGGAAGTAGGCGCTACAACCTCAATCGCGCGGGTGGTGCGTCAGATGAGCCGGGCTTTAAATGATTCCGATGAAGTCTGGTATGATAAAATCCCGGATAACCGAAACGCGATAGCGCAGTACTTCGAACTTTATTCAATGAGCGGCGACCCGGAGGACTTTGAGAAATTGGTTGACTTCCCCTATGAACACGCGGTTATAACAGCGCGCGTTAACACCGGCAGTACTTCCGTCATAAGAAAATTAATTTACCGAATTGAAGAAATGGTTCGGGGAGATAAGGAGGTGCTGCTAATTGGTGGTTTTGGGGCAGTCCTCACAGACCTGGCGAAACTTGTTGTCAATGGTCAGCTATTTTCCCTGTTTTTAGCGACTTTTCTGGTGGCGATTTTATTGATGATTTTATTCCGTTCATTTACAGCCGGGATTATTTCAGCGATTCCGCTTGTTATTTCCATCACCATTTTATTTGGATTGATGGGTTATTTCGGAATAGAATTGAATATTGCCACTGCCATGCTGTCTTCGATTATGATTGGTGTGGGTGTTGATTATACGATTCATTTTCTTTGGCGTTACCGCGAAGAAAGGGAAAACGGTTTGGTGCCACAAGCGGCGGTGAACAAAACTTTGACCACTACTGGCAGGGGAATTGTGTTTAACGCGTTTTCGGTCATTATAGGATTTGTGGTGCTGCTCATTTCAAGTTTTCTGCCGGTGCGGTTTTTTGGATTTTTGGTGGTTGTATCAATTTTTTCGTGCCTGATTGGCGCGCTTGTTCTGATTCCGGCGCTTTGTATTGTTGTGAAACCGAAATTTTTAGAACCAAAAAAATAAACCGCTAATTTTGCTAATCGCGCTAATTACAAATTCTCTACCGGACACTTTTTCTAAAATGAAAATTATAGAAGTTTTGTCATGCCCGTCCAGCAAAAGGCAAGACTATT
>NBLI01000002.1 GCA_002084535.1 Candidatus Zhuqueibacterota bacterium 4572_119 | reverse complement strand
GATCCCGCTTTGCGGGAGAGAAATCTGGGACAGCACGACTTCATCCGGATTTCTCACCCCTACGGGGATTCGAAATGACACTGTTTTGTGGTTCTATTTTTAATTGATTAGCTGAACAGAAAACCCAATCGCTATTTTTATTGGGGTAACTTTGTGTCTTGGAGACTTTGTGGCAAAACAAAACAAGCTGAATAGTTACCCATAATTTATGATAAATCTTAAAATACCTGGTTTGTAGAATGGACTCATTAATGTTTGTGAATAATTCACGTTAAATGTTTCTCCAGAAAATAAGCAACTTGAAACATTGTTGCCTCGTCAAAATGATTCGCCATAATTTGAATACCCATAGGCAATCCGGACGAATCAATTCCACATGGTAAACTCATTGCCGGAATCCCTGCTAAATTTGCTGAAACGGTGTAAATGTCGGAAAGGTACATTGATAGCGGGTCATGCGTTTTTTCACCCACTCCAAAAGCTGTTGTTGGCACAACTGGCGTCAGCAAGCAGTCACATTTTTGGAAAGCCCAGTCAAAACTTTTTTTAATGAGTCTTCTCACTTTTTGAGCTTTTTGATAATATGTTTCATAATATCCGCCCGACAAGACAAAAGTGCCCAGCATAATCCGCCTTTTAACTTCACTGCCAAAACCGAGCGTTCGGGTATTCACATACATCTCTTCGAGGTCAGAAAATTCTTCCGCGCGAAACCCAAACCGGGCGCCGTCAAAACGAGCCAGGTTTGACGATGCTTCGGCTGTAACAATGATGTAATACGCGGGGACCGCGAAATCCATGTATTTTGACGGAACTGAAATTACCCTGGCGCCATGTTTTTTCAGAATATCTGCCGCTTTTAAGATACCCATTCGAATTTCAGAATTTAATCCTTCTCCAAAAAAATCAATGGGCAAACCAAAAACCATCCCTTTTACTCCACGATCCAATTGTTTGGAATATTCTGGTACAGCAATGTTCGCGGATGTCGCGTCTTTTGGATCGAAGCCAGCTATCACCTCCAATATTTGAGCGCAATCCCGCACATTGCTGGCGATTGGACCTATCTGATCCAGCGATGATCCATAAGCCACCAAACCATAACGCGAAACCCTGCCATAAGTTGGCTTCACACCAACAACACCGCAAAACGCCGCCGGCTGCCGGATCGATCCGCCGGTATCGCTTCCCAACGACGCTGTGACCAAGCCCGCGGCGACTGCTGCTGCCGAACCACCCGAAGACCCCCCGGGTACTTTTGATCGCGATACTGGATTCTGAACCGGTCCAAAATAGCTATTTTCATTGGAAGAGCCCATGCCAAATTCATCCATATTGGTCTTGCCAATAAATATGCAATCAGCTTCTTTTAGTTTTTGAATTACTGTCGCGTTATAAGGTGAGATAAAATTGGAGAGTATTTTTGATCCGCAAGTTGTGCGAAAATCCCTAATATTAATATTATCTTTTATACCGAGGACCATTCCGGCAAGTATGCCCGCCTGACCAGTTAAAAGTTTTTTGTCCACTTCCCTGGCTAAACAAATCGCGTCCTCATTAAAAATAGAAATGAAGGCATTTATTTCTGTGCCTTCATTTATATTGTGTAAATATTTTTCAGTTAGTTGACGGCTGGTGATCTTTTGTTGAAGGAGAAGCTTTCGTATTGTTTGATAGTTTAACCCGATCAAATCCATGACTGGTTATTCGCTCTCTTTTTTTTCTCCCTCATCGATTTTTTGTTGATCGTCTTCCTCAACTTCCTTTGTCGCCTTTTTGAATTCTTTAATGCCTTTCCCCAATCCGCCAGCTAATTCAGGTAGCTTTTTAGCGCCAAACAAAACAATGATAATCAGGAAAATTATCATTAATTCCTGCACTCCTAATCCAAACATTTCTTCCTCCAAAAAATAAAGTTTTATGCAATGGATAAAAAAATTATCCTCTTAATTCCCGATCAATGTCATTAATGTCGATTTCCTCTTTTACATCCTCCATCGCTTTTTTAAACTGCCTCACTCCTTTACCAATACCTCTCGCCAATTCCGGCAATCTTTTAGAGCCAAAGAGTAAAAGAATAATTAACATGATCACGATTAATTCACTAGGCCCAATGGAACCAAACATTTGAACCTTCCTCCCGATAAAAAAGTTTATATTAAAAATCCCACATATTATATTTTCTGTGCTTCCAATTGTTTCAATTCAAGCTGACTCGATTTTAGAGCCGGTTTCCATAATACCATTTTAAAAAATACGCCACAAAGAAAAAGCTGACGACACCGATTACATTCAAAATAAAATTAAAGCCCATGGTAAAATTCAAAATTCCCAAGTTCAAAGTAACCGGATCAAATCCAATCGTTACTGAACGGAGAAAAAATTGCTTTACCACGCCCTCCGGCAGAACATAGGCGATCAAGCTGCCCAGCGCCGATCCGATTATTGTCCCAAAAAATAAAATAACAAATATGAGTCCAAGCTTTTTTTTGCGCATTTATTTCAATGTCTTTTTCAAAGTTAACAGCAACCGGTCCATTCAATATAAATATAATAATTCATAAACACAATCTTTTTTTCATTTCACTCAGATTAAATCCCCGGCTTTTCCGTTATCAGGATTTTTCAAAATCATAAAAAGATAGCGCAAAACTCCCAACAAAATATAAAGCATGATCATTGGATAAAAAGCCTTTTGCGGAAAAAACATCAAAACTACAATCGACAAAATTAATAGAATTATCACCACAGAATTTTTTCTGCTATGCCGGAATGATAATTTTGGAGAAACCATGTATTCTACTTTGCTTAACATTAGCATGCTGACCAAGACTAATTGTGGAATCAAAATCCGCGTCAGGTATAATTCGTTCATAAAGTGATAATTAAAAATTATAAAAGAAGCAAAACTTACAGCAGCGCCCGGCACAGGCAATCCCACAAATTTTGTTTTCTCTTGACCGCCAAACAAAATATTGAACCGCGCCAGCCGAATTCCGCCGCACATTAGCGGTAGAAAACTGAGTATGATCCCAATAATATTGAACTGGTAAAAATAGACTTTGTATAATAAATATGATGGCGCCACACCAAAAGAAATCACATCCGCCAAAGAATCAAACTCTACGCCAAAATCGCTGTTAGTTTTTGTTAAACGCGCGGCTTGCCCGTCAAAAACATCCAGGATCCCAGCCAGAATAATAAGCCAACTGGCTAAGACAAACTTATCATCACCAGTATGGATTATTGACAAAAAACCACAAAATATATTCAGAGTTGTAAAAAGATTTGGAATTAAAATTTTTGTATTTCTCATTTAGTTTAATAACTCCCTATTACGGTTTCCCCGGCTTTTACTTTGTCATTTAGTTTCACTTTTACCTCTGTATTAACCGGAAAAAACAAGTCAACTCTGGAGCCAAATTTGATCAAGCCAAACCGCTCACCCTGTTTAGCGTTCCATCCCACACGCACCGGGCAAACGATTCTTCGAGCCAATACACCTGCTATTTGCTTGAACATCATTTTAAAATTATCGTTTTCAACTCCAATAGATGTTTGTTCATTTTCAATAGAAGCAGCCTCCTTAAACGCCGCGTGAAACTTTCCGCGATGATAATTGAAATAGGTTACCTTGCCGGTGATTGGCATTCTATTGACATGTACACTAAAAACTGACATAAAGATACTTACTTTCTTCACAGTGGTTTTGAAAAATTCTTGATCATCAACCTCCTGAATAACAATAACTTTTCCATCAGCCGGAGAAATAATGCTATTTTTGTCAACTGGCGTTTTTCTCTCCGGGTCGCGGAAAAAATAAATAAAAAACGCGGCTAATACAAAACTTATAACAAAACAAACTGTTAATATAATGCCGCCAGTATAAATAATACCTAATAAAAAAACTATCGCTAACAATAGAGCCGCTAAAACAAAACTGTATCCTTCTTTTGCCAAAATTCCCTCTTTTCCTTTTTAATCGATTAACTCAATATCCGGCTTTTAATGTTTTCATAAGCCAGTTCCGCGTTTTTTGATCCAAAGCTGAACTTATCTTTATCTGTTTCCCCGCTATTTGACAAATCCCAAACCCGAAAAGTATCTGGCGAGATTTCATCACCAAGCACAATTTTATCTTTTAACCGGCCAAATTCGATTTTAAAATCGATGAGTTTTATTTGTCTTCTTAGAAAAAATGATTTCAAAACCGCGTTAATTTTAGACGATAACCGTTCGATCATTTTTAACTCATCAAGCATGGCAATATCAAACGCGACGATGTGAGAATGGTTCACCATTGGATTTTTAAGTTTTTCATTCTTTAAGTGGAATTCTAAAATCGGGCAGGGTAATTCTCTGCCTTCTTCCATACCGAACCTTTTTACCAAACTCCCGGCTATGATATTCCGAACACAGACTTCTACTGGGATCATCTCAAGTTCTTTGACCAACATATCCTTTGTACTCAAAGATTTGATAAAATGCGTTGGAATATGAAAGCCGTCCAGGTATTCAAAGAAATACGCAGAAATTTGATTGTTAATATTTCCTTTGCCTTTTACTGATTCTTTTTTTTGTCCATCAAAAACAACCGACTCGTCTTTGAATTCCAGGATGAGTTTTCCCTGATCCGCTGTGGAATAGATTTTTTTGGAATTCCCTTCAAGAATTTTGCTTTTCTTTCTCAATGAAATCTCTCCAGTGTTTTTGCCTAATAATTTTTAGTATTCAGCTTACAAAACTCTGAGTTTTTTTAAACCGTTATTTTATTGTAGCGCGCCATAAAAACCATTGGAATTAATGTAATGGTAAATGTTTGCGGCAGGCACATCTTTATTCACAGTTTTTTCCTTTGTGTCTTGGAGATTTCGAGGCAGAACAAAAACTATTAATTTATTCCAACTCTTTCAAATATTTGATTTACATTTCTCAAATGTTTTTTTAAATCAAAAATATTTTCGATTTCATCTTCTGATAGGTTCATCATAATTTCAGAATCTTCCATCAGAAGCGATTTAAAATCCTTTCCTGTATTCCAACATTCCATGGCGCATTTTTGCACTAAACTGTAAGCAGTTTCCCGGCGTAGCTTTTTTTGAGTCAGCGCCAAAAGCACTGATTGGGAAAAAATAAGTCCATTGGTTTTATTCAAATTGGTTTTCATATTTTCGGGATAGACCAATAAATTTTCGACAAGTTTTGTCATCTTGTTTAGCATATAATCGAGCAAGATGGTGCTGTCGGGAAGAATAATTCTTTCCACCGAGGAGTGGGAAATATCACGTTCATGCCAGAGCGCGACATTTTCCATTGCTGCCATGCTGTTTGACCGCAGCAACCTCGCCAAACCCGATATTTGCTCACTGGTTACCGGGTTACGTTTATGAGGCATGGCAGACGATCCCTTTTGACCTTTGGAAAAATATTCTTCAACTTCCAAAATTTCTGTCCGCTGCAGGCTCCTTATTTCAATGGAAAATTTTTCCAGCGAACTTCCAATCAGCGCAATGGTTGTTAAGAATTCGGCGTAACGATCGCGCTGAATAATCTGAGTGGAAATTGGCGCCGGTTTCAGTCCCAGCTTTTCACAAACTTTTTCTTCAACGACAGGATCAAGATGGGCAAATGTTCCCACCGCGCCGGAAATTTTACCATAGGAAATTGCTGCCACTGCCCTTTCCATTCTCTGAATATGACTGTTAATCTCATCATACCAGAGCGCCATTTTCAGCCCAAAGGTTGTCGGTTCCGCGTGAATTCCGTGAGAACGCCCGATGCATTCTGTGTTTTTGTGCTCAATGGCTCTTGTCTTCAGCGCCTCACGCAGAGCATTTAAATCTTCAATTAAAATTCCGCCAGCTTCTTTCATCAACAACGCGTTCGCTGTATCGAGCAAATCAGATGAGGTCATTCCCAAATGAATAAAACGTGACGCGTCCCCCACATACTCGGCAACATTTGTCAGGAAAGCAATCACATCGTGCTTGACTTCTTTTTCAATTTCCAGGATTCTCTCGATTTTAAAATTCGCTTTGTCGCGAATTTCTTCAACAGCTTCCCCGGGAATTAATTCTAATTCAGCCTGGACTTCACAAACCGCAATTTCAACTTCGAGCCATTTTTCAAACTTATTTTTTTCAGTCCAAATAGAGCCCATGGCGGGCAAAGTATAGCGTGCGATCAATTTTATTCACCTGTTAATGTTTTTCTAAAACTAAATACTTGCTATAAAACTTCTTATTTCGATAGATCTTCAGCTCCAACTCATCACCGGCTTTGGCATCCAGATCATCAAAAATTTTGTCAATTTGCCTGGTGGAAGTGACATCATAATCACTAATTTTTACAATAACATCACCCACCTGCAAATCAGCATTTGAAGCCGGGCTGTTCTGTTCCACACTGGCAACGACAACGCCATTATTGATTTGTACACCAAGATTATGTGCAAGGCTGGCTGTTAAATTTACTACGGAAAGTCCGGTTCTGAATGTCCTGTCCACTGAACCGTGCTCTCGCAATTCACTGATAATATTTTTCACGCGGTTAATGGGAATGGCAAATCCCAATCCAATAGATGTTCCTGAATTCTGACTGCCGGAAAAGATGAAAGTGTTCATGCCAATGACTTCTCCCAGGCTATTTACCAATGGTCCACCGCTGTTTCCACCGTTAATTGCCGCATCGGTTTGAATCATATCTTTATAAATCCGATCATCCTGCTGCTTACCAAAATCCCTGTCTGTGGCGCTAATGATACCCTGAGAAACAGACGGCTGTCCCATGTCAAACAGTCCAAAAGGATTGCCCAATGCAATTGCCCATTCGCCGATGATAAAATCATCCGAGTTGCCAAGTTTGACAAAAGGGAATTTTCCATTCCCGTCAATTTTGAGCAAGGCAATATCGGAGATATAATCGGACGCAATCAGCGTGGCATTATATTTTTCACCATCAGGCAGAGAGACCACGATTTTAATAGCTTTATGAATCACATGTTCATTAGTTACTATATAACCATCAGGTGAAATAATAAAACCAGATCCCAATCCTTTAACCAACTTCGGCTGTTCAGAAAAAAAATGACGAAAAAAGGGATCATCAAAAAATAATCTTGAGCCGGAAGGCCTATATGAACGCTGCAAGACATTGATTCCTACAACCGCGGGGCTTACAACCTTTGTCGCTTCTGTGATGACGTTTTTTCTGGTATTTGCGATTTGCCGGCTGTTCACAAGTCTGATAGTATGCGATTTCAAGCTATCCTGATTTCCAGCTTGCCTTTGCCAGGGGTTATTCTCAAAATATATGGGTTCGGGAGATTTATTAATAAATTTCACCGCGACAATAATACCAGCCACCGCCCCAACCAGACAAATCAGAAAGTATGATAAAAATTTTTTCATGGTAATAATTTTTTAAATTCAAAGTTTATACAAAAAGCCGCCTCACAATGTTCCGTTGCAGTTTTGTTAGTTTATTCAATTATTTACAAATAAAAATATTTTAAAATATCTATCCTTCCTCTCTCTTACTCGTACTCGTACTCACAAAAAAAAACAAAATCAATAAACAATCACAACTTACCTGTTTTTGACCTTCTCCCAATCAGCCAAAAATTTATCAATTCCAATATCGGTTAATGGATGGTTGGCAAGCTGCGAGATCACTTTTAATGGAATGGTCGCGATATGCGCGCCCATTAATGCTGCCTCTGCCACATGAATCGGATTCCTGATGCTGGCGACGATTACTTCAGTTTTCAGTCCATAATTTTGATAAATAGTGACAATGTCATTGACCAATTGCATGCCAACCGTACTAATATCATCCAGCCTTCCAACAAACGGGCTCACAAAACTTGCCCCGGCTTTTGCCGCCAACAACGCCTGCATGGGACTAAATATCAAAGTTACATTGACCCTGATTCCTTCTGCTTCCAGCTTTTTAACGGCTTTTAAACCTTCGGTGGTAATGGGAATTTTCACAACCACGTTTTTATGAATTTTAGCAACTTCCCTTGCTTCCTTAATCATCCCTTCCGCGTCCAGACTCACGACTTCCGCGCTCACGGGTCCATCGACCTCCTCACAAATGGAGCGAATAATATCTTCAAATTTCCCCTCGACTTTTGAAACGAGTGAGGGATTTGTGGTCACACCATCCAAAACGCCAAGCTTATTTGCCTCCCTGATTTCATTCAAATCTGCCGTGTCGATAAAAAACTTCATGCGCGTCTCCTTAAAAATTTTATTAGTTGTCTGACCGAAAAAAGTTGTCTTTTTCATTTTCAGTCAACAATGTTAAATTAATAGTAAATTTTTTCCAAACACAATCCTTTTGCCGGTGCTGTTTGACCGGCTAAATTTCGATCTTTTGCCGCTAAAATTTCTGGTATTTTTTCTACTGGAGTATATCCCCTGCCCACATCGATCATGGTTCCTACAATAATTCTCACCATGCTGTGGATAAACCTGTTGGCAATAATATCCAATGTCAACAAATTTCCTTCTTGTTTCCATTCAGCTTTTTCAACAATACAAAAATGATGTTTCACATCGGCGTTTTCTTTGCAAAATGATTTGAAATCCTGCTTGCCAATTAAAAATTCAGTCGCCTGTTTCATTTTTCCAATATCGAGGGGGTTTTTCAAACACCACAAATAGTGCCGGTCTATCGCTCTTTCAATACGGGTAATTGAATACCGGTAATGGCGTTTTTTCGCCGCGAACCTTGAATTGAAGTCTGGTTCGACTTCCTCCGCGGTAAGTATTCGAACATCCTTGGCAAGATTTCCGTTCAGCGCGGCAACAATTTTTTCGGGCGTCATTTCTTTTTCCACAAAAAAATTCGCTGTTTGACCTTTAGCATGCACGCCACTATCCGTTCTACCGGCGCCTGTAACATGAATGGTTTTGCCAAATATTTTTCGTAAAGCAATTTGTAAATCTTCCTGAACGGTTCTTACGCGCGGCTGAATCTGCCAACCGCAAAAATCAGTGCCATCATATTCCAATACAACTTTTAAGTTTCTCATTTGTTAATTACCTGAATTATTTCCGGATGGCGAAAAATAAAACAACATAAATTATCATTCCCAGCATAACCAGGTAATCCGCTAATTTATATTCAAGGTTTTTGAAACTGGTTCGATTTTTCCCCCCAATATAACATCTGGAATCCATCGCCATCGCCAATTCATCAGCCCTCCGAAAAACTGAAATGAACAGTGGAACAATCAACGGAATAACGCTTTTCACACGCTGCACAATGTTCCCCTCAAATGTAGCGCCCCTTGAAATCTGGGCTTTTTGCAGTTTATCCGCTTCCGAAATTAACGTTGGAATGAAGCGCAAAGAAAGCGTCATCATCAACACAAATTCATGGGTCGGTAAACCCAGTTTTTTTAGCGGTAAAAAAAACCGGTCGAGCGCGTCAGTAATTTCAATGGGAGATGTAGTCAGCGTCAGGGTTGCCGCCAAAAGTACCAGCTCTGCCAGACGGACGGAATAAATCAAACCGCGGTAAAGTCCCTCTTTTGTAATAGAGGCACCAAGTACGGGAACGGTTACCAGCAATTCTCCCTCATTTGAAAGAAAAACATGGAACACCAAACTCAATACAAACAAAAGAAAAAATGGTTTCAAATTCCGGAGGATGACTTTGCTTGGTATTCTTGAAATGAATATCACCGACAATAACAATGCAAAACTAATACCTAATTCAAAAACATGATGCGCGGCAAAAAGCGCTATCATAGCCGAGATAATACATAGCATTTTTGTCCGCGGATCAAGGCGGTGAATAAATGAATCGATGGGATAATATTGTCCCAGCGTAATGTCTTGTATAAATGTCATAAATTTTTATCCGCGGCTGATAACGACTTGAAGGAATACAATAAATACTTCGCAATAAAAATGAATTTTTTAATATACAAAAATTATTACTCAAAATCAAGCAACACTTTTGCGATGAGGTAATACCTCAGATACTGGTTGCGGACAGAGATGTCGTACACTTCAAAAAAGCAGATAATGCATCGCTTAACAAATATATTTATTGAAGCTATGAACATGACTAATTATTACTATTTCAAGTGTGCGACATCTTGAATCTGATGTGTTACGCGATGAGGAATTACATGGCAACTTATTTTTTTCTTGACTTTTTATAATTGATTGGTTATGTTTCCTTTCCATTGAATATCATAAAAATCTACAAATCTCAAAAGTGGTTGTATCAAAAAGCTCCCCCACTGGATTTTTGATTCAGCCGTATAAAAAATTTAATTTTGGAAGGAGTTCTGTATGGAGCAAGCGAAAAAAACCCTGAAAGATTCCATCGCCATGCGGTGGTTCATTCTGGTTATTATCAGCGCACTCATGTTCGCGACTTATTGGTTTCAGGATTTTTACTCTGGACTGAAACCGGCGGTTGAAGCCCTGGGTTTCAGCAGTGAAGAGTTTGGCAGGATGATCGGATTAACGACGATTGCCAACGTTTTTGGCATGATCATTATCGGCGGCATTATTCTTGACAAATGGGGAATTAAATTAGCCGGATTGATTTTCGGAGTTATGGCGGGACTTGGCGGATTAATCAGTGCCCTTGGCGCTTATCAGTATTTCGGCGAAAATGGTTCTTCCGCCCAACTCATTTCTATGATCATTGGCAGGGTGCTGTTCGGTTCTGGTCTGGAAGTTATTTGCGTCGTTGTAACCCGTACCGTTGTCAAGTGGTTCAAAGGATATGAACTCGCCCTGGCAATGGCGATCAATGTTGGCTTCGGCAGGTTAGGTTCAGCCATGGGAATCGCGCTTTCAATTGATATTGGTGGAGGCGCTGTCGCGCCAGCTGTGGCTTTTGCAGCCACACTGATTGGAATCTCCCTGATTTTCTTCCTCGTCTATCTAATTTTTGATGTCATGCTCGATCGGCAGCGGGGCAGAAAAACAGAAGATGAAGAGGGAGATGAAGAATTCAAATTCTCCGATCTCGTTGATCTTGCCACCAATAAATCATTCATCTATATTGCACTCCTTTGCGTTTCGTTTTACGCGGCAGTATTTCCGTTTATGCAATACGCGCCAGATTTGCTCATCAACAAATTTGGTTTCTCCGCGGAATTACCATCTGAAGGTAATTACTTCACTCCGTTTGGTATGCAGACTCTGGGAAGCGTAGTCATCTTTCTGGCGTTGTTCCTGTTTGGTGTTGGTTTTAGCATGGTACCATTGCGCATCAAATCCAGTACTGGCAAGGGCGTTTCCATTTTGATAATTCTGGTTCTTTTTGTCCTTTTTGGGTATTCATTACGCGATCAATTTGCCATTTGGTTTTCCAACGGACCCAAAACTGCCAGCGTGCTTCCGTTGGCGACTGTCTTTTTTACGCCAATTTTTGGAAGCTACGTTGACCGGAAAGGAAAAGCTGCTTCGCTGATGATTTTGGGTTCTCTGTTGCTGATATTAGCGCACGTTTTCCTTTCCAGCTTTAGCCATGTGATTTTCGGATACCTTGGACTTATCAGTTTGGGAATCGCCTTTTCATTGGTACCGGCTGCTATGTGGCCATCAGTCGCTAAAATTGTTGCTGAGAGCCGTTTAGGGACTGCTTACGCCTCAATGTTCACTGTTCAAAACTGGGGATTGCTTCTTTTCTTTTGGGGAATTGGAGCTGTTCTGGATCTTGCCAACAAAGCAAATCTCGAAAAAATCCGTAGCGGCGAAATGATGTACGATTATACTGTTCCAATTGCCTTATTGGTGATTTGTGGTCTGATTGCTATGTTTCTGGCATTCAAGTTGAGACAGGCAGATAAAGAGCAGGGTTACGGACTTGAGCTGCCATCAGGTCAGAAAGCATAAATCCAATTCTTTTTACAAATTTTAAAAAAAATTAAATCAACATAATTTACACCACTCTTTTAATAAACTCAAAAAAGCTCTCTGAAGTGCTAAATTCAGAGAGCTTTTTTTTACATTTTAATAAATTTTTTATATATTTCAATTGACTTATTTGTTTTTTTTCTTTACTTTAGACTATAAATTTTGTGCGCATTATGAATATTACGAAATGAGAGGTTTTTAATGGCTGTTAACCTTCTTGAACTTGTACCGGTTAAGACAGTACAATCGGAGGAATCACAAGAAGGGAAAGTCATTATTTTAAAACCAAAATTTAAATATAATTTTTTTTTAAAATATGTTTTGCCAAAAATGAAACATCCCTACTATAAAGTTGACCTGGATGAATTCGGTAGTTTTGTTTGGAAACAAATAGACGGCAAGCAAACGGTAAAAGAAATCGGCTTAAGATTAAAAGAAAATTTCAAAGAAAAAGTCGATCCAGTTTATGATAGATTATCGGAATACATCCATTCACTGGTGCGGGCTGAATTTATACAATTTAAAGATTTTGATATAAAAAAAAGTGAAAAATCAAACGCTTAATAAAAGCTCATTGAATTATAAAAATTTTTACCTCTAAATCAAAATAATAAAATTATTCTAAAAAACATTCAATTAAATAATGATTGAATGAAAACGACCAAATTGTGTCATTTCGAGTGAAGCGAGAAATCTGGCATTCTTGAAAGTATTTGATTTACAGATTCCTCGACTCCGCTTCGCTCTGCTCGGAATGACAAAACAAAATGTTTTCGTTCAGACACTAAATACTAATATCTACTATTCCCCACGCCATTCAACATGCTGTAGATTTACGTTATTTTACAACAAACATTTACCTAAAACCAGAGAATTTAATGAAATATTTCCTGTCTTTTAGCGCAATTATTTTTCTTCTATTCACTTCTCCCGCAAAAGCCGACATTGATTCTACATCGAGTTATCACATTAAAATTGAGGGGGAAATCAACCTTGGATTACCCAATTATATTTCCAGAATCATTGAAAAAGCCAACGAACAAAATATTGGCGCTGTAATTCTGGAAATAAATACTCCGGGTGGCAGAGTTGACGCCGCCCTGCAAATCCGCGACGCTATTTTTGACGCGCAGGTTCCCACCATTGCCCTAATTAACCGGGAAGCAGCTTCGGCAGGCGCGCTTATCGCTCTTTCCTGCCAGAAAATTTATATGACACCAGGAAGTTCAATTGGCGCTGTTACACCGGTTGACCAAAGCGGAAAAAAGGCTTCAGAAAAAATGGTTTCATATCTCCGATCCGTCATGCGGTCCATTGCTCAACGCAATAACCGACCGGTGGATATTGTGGAATCAATGGTGGATGAAGACATCGAAGTCCCGGATGTCATCGAAAAAGGGAAACTGCTCACACTGACCGCCGAGGAAGCTGTCCGGCACAAAATCGCGGACGGCATTGTCGAGGACTTCGCGGAGATGTTGACACAATTTGGATTAAAGCAGGAATCCGTAATATATACAAAAATCAACTGGTCGGAAAAATTAGTTTATTTTTTAACCAATCCGATTATCAGTTCTTTACTTTTAACCATTGGCATATTCGGGCTTATCTTCGAAGTGCGGACTCCTGGCTGGGGAATTGGCGGTACGCTGGCATTAATTGCTTTGACGGTTTTCTTTGGCAGCCATTACCTTGTCAACCTGGCGCAATGGACCGAAATTCTTATCTTTTTTATCGGTGTTGGGCTTTTACTTTTAGAAGCCTTTGTCATCCCTGGTTTTGGAATCGCTGGTATTGGTGGAATAGTCTGCATTCTCATTAGTTTTGTTTTGAGCCTGGTCGGACATGTAGAAAAATTAGACTTTACTGAAGTAGTGAATGCCATTACACTCGTGGGAATATCATTCATCCTGGCATTCGCGCTTGTTTTGCCGATAATGAAACTTCTGCCCAAATCTAAAACTTTCAGGAACCTAATTCTTGAAACAACAGAAAACAAGCAAGAGGGTTTTCATTCAGCACCTTCTGAATACGAATCTTTCCTCGGATATGCTGGCGTCGCGCTTTCGGCGTTGCGTCCCGCTGGAATTGGCTTGTTTGAAAATCACCGGTTGGACGTTGTCGCAGAAGGTGAGTTTATTGAACAAAACACAAAAATTAAAATTGTTAAAGTTGAAGGATATAAAATTATTGTAAGGAAGGTTAGTTGATGAAAAGCCTTTTATTATTGACTTGCTCAAAAGTATGTTTACAATTTTCCGATGTGGAAATATTTGTTCAATATTGTGGTGAAAAAATAAAGATTTCAAAAGACGAAAATAATTATACTACCATTTCTTTAAAAAATCAGCGCGTGCCTTACAAAATGACCATGTTGGGAGGATTTACTTTTTCTGAGGAGAAAAAAGGGCAATTAAACTTTAGAAAATATTTTACCATTGATTGGCACGATGACCTCGCCATACCGGAACTCATTTTTTGCCTGCAGCCCGACAAAATTCGGAGAGATTATTCAAAAGGACAAAAGATTGAGCTTGGCATTGAAAACATTCGCAACTACCATGTGAAGTATGAAGATGAAATAACCGCTGATTTCACACTAAGTGGAGAGACGGGCTATAATTTCTCTTTTAGCACGGGCTTTAGTGGCAGCATCAATAAAGACGCTGATGGAACTCACTCAATCAAATTTAAAGGTGTCCGCGCTGATGCCGATGAAGACGGATATAGATCAGAGTCAAAATTTATCATTTCACGATCCAAATATACTGATAACTTGCTGCTTATTCTCCAGGACAACGCTTCTGTTTTTCTGGAATAATAAAAGAGCTTCAGCATTTAGCAACTGAAATTTTCTAACTTAATTTTGAGGTGTCAATATGTCCCTGGGATTTATCATCGGCGGTATCATCATCGCTGGTTTTATTTTAATATTAGTAGAAATCTTTTTAGTTCCTGGTTTAAACATATTTGGAATTTTTGGATTTGGTTTGATTGTACTGGGAATTATTTTAGCATACACAAAGCTGGACGCCAGGATCGCCAATTTCATACTCATCGCCGCAATAATCATATCGGCAATACTCATTCGTTTTGTCGTTAAATCCAAGACATGGCGCGAAATGGTTCTCAGCACAGACCAAAAAAAAACGGAGGGATTTCACGCATCCGCGGATAATTTGCCAGCTTTAATGGGAAAACACGGCAGCACATATACGAAGCTCCGACCAGCGGGCATCGCTTTAATCGACAATGAAAAGGTAGATGTTGTCGCGGAGGGAGCTTTCATCGAAAAGGATCGACCAATAGAAGTTATACTCGTCGAAGGAAACCGTGTTGTTGTCCGGGAGACAGCTAATAAATAGTGCCGGAGGTTCGCCAAAAAACGAATCTGATTTTATGTGAGAAACTTTTTTTTAAATCATGAGATTCCAGTATCCACCAAAAATCGGTGAAACTGGAACGACATAACATAACTAATTGTATTTTAAGCTAATAGCTAACTGCTAATTTCTAAAAGCTGATTCAAGTTTCTTGATAGTATTGAAGTAAAAATAATTTGTTGCCATTCAGAAATATATCTTTATTTTTTTTCAAAAGAATACAAGTCCGTCTAATTTGTCACCTTAAATCAATAATAAAATTCAAAAATAAACAGGAGGAATAAATCATGAGCGCAACCGCGTTAGTTGTTTTAGTTGTTATCGGAATTATTGTTTTTCTATCATTATTCACCTATTTTGTACCAATCGGACTATGGATCACTGCCTACTTTTCCGGTGTCAGGGTAAAAATCCTGCGCGACCTGGTGGGAATGCGTTTGAGAAAAGTACCGCCGCATCTTATTATTCGACCAATGATCAGTGCCACAAAAGCTGGCATTCAGGTTGATATTAATAAAATGGAAGCCCATTATTTAGCCGGTGGAAATGTTGACCGTGTTGTAAACGCACTAATATCAGCCGACAAAGCAAATATTAATCTTTCATTTGAACGGTCAACAGCAATTGATCTTGCCGGACGTGATGTTTTTGAAGCTGTCAAGCTAAGTGTAAATCCGAAAGTTATAGAAACACCTCTTGTTTCAGCGATTGCAAAAGATGGTATTCAATTAAGGGCAACTGCCAGAGTAACTGTTCGGACAAACATTGATAGATTGGTTGGCGGCGCGGGTGAAGAAACGATCATCGCCAGAGTTGGAGAAGGTATCGTTACTACGATTGGGTCGGCATCTGCCCACAAAGATGTACTGGAAAATCCGGATCAAATTTCAAAACGGGTATTAGAAAAAGGACTTGATTCCGGAACAGCGTATGAAATTCTTTCCATCGATATCGCGGATGTTGATGTAGGTGAAAACATTGGCGCTAAATTGCAAACCGATCAAGCTGAAGCCGACAAAAGAATCGCCCAGGCAAAAGCTGAAGAACGGCGGGCAATGGCGGTCGCAAAAGAGCAGGAAATGAAAGCGTCCGTCGTTGAAATGCAGGCTCGTGTTGTCGAAGCGGAAGCAGAAGTTCCAAAAGCCATGGCACAGGCTTTCCGCGAAGGTAACCTGGGGATTATGGATTATTATAACATGAAAAACATTCAGGCTGACACAAAAATGCGTGATTCCATTTCCGACCCTGAAGATAAATCGAAAAAATAAGGTGGCGCCATGAATGAGCTAATCACAATAATAATCATTATTTCAGCGATTATTTCATTTATCAACAAAATGAAAAAACAACAACAGCAGCAGAAGGATCAATCAACAGAAGATGCTGATGTGAAAAAACCTAAACCAATCGAATGGAAGTTACCCTGGGAAGAAGAGTCAGGAATTGATGAATTTGAGGAGCAGGAAGTCCAGCCGGTTTTTGAACAAGAATTTCAGGAGGTTGCCCCTGCTCCTGAACCTGAAAAACAGGAGCAGGTAAAACCAGAACCGATAAAACAAATTCCCAGGGTTGATAGTAGTCAAATTTTTGACAAAGGCAGCTCCCCCCCATTGGAGATCAGTCTAAAATCAAGTGATGATTTGAAACGCGGGATTTTACTACTGGAAATATTAGGTCCGTGTAAAGCAAACAAAAAAGCGCGCCATAGGTAATTTTTTCTGAACTTCTTAAAACTACAATTCATTTTTTTTAATTGCGTTTTTCATTTGCGGACATTGCGCCTGTTATTCTCTCATTGCGTTTAAAAAATAAAATTGATAAAATCACTGTGCTAACTAATTCAACCGGAGAAAAAACAAACTAAAAAAACACTCTAACTATGACCAAACTTGATAGGGTAATTCATAAAACATTATTTGATTGTTTACATATCAATCAGAAAGACTCGCTGCTCATTTTGGCTGACGAATTCTCATTGAAATTGGGACGATCATTTTTTGAAAAAGCTCTAAAAATCAATAAAAGCTCTTTGTTATTAGAAACTGCTCCGTTTAAAAAACAAAATAGCGAATCGTCACCCACAATATTAAAAATTGTAAAACAGGTTTCGGCTGTAATCGTGCTTAGTTCCAATCCCCTAATTTACCCAAAATTAATTAAGCACATTTGCCATAACGGATCAAGAGTTGTATTTGTAAACCCCGAACCAGTTGAGTCATTGGAACGAGCTGTTAATGTAGATTATGAATTTCTCCAGGAAAAAGGACGCCGCATTGCTGATTTATTTTCCATTGGGAAAGAAGTAAAACTGACTTCTGAAGCTGGAACAAATGTTACGTTTAAAATCGGCCGTCATAAAGGGAGCAGGAGCACAGGGGTTGTAAAAGAAGCGGGTTGTTATGGCTTCCTGCCGGCTGGTGAAGCTTCGATTACTCCCGACAAAAACTCTTCAAACGGTGTGGCAGTAATTGACGCTTCTATTCCCCAATTAGGTTTGGTGGAACAACCATTTGAGGTGCAAATTAAAAAAGGAATTGCTTCGCATATTTCAGGCAACGGCTTGGT
>NBLI01000084.1 GCA_002084535.1 Candidatus Zhuqueibacterota bacterium 4572_119 | reverse complement strand
TGATCACTTTTTGCCGATATTGAAAATCCTTAATGTTATTAATTTGATCCCTGACATCAGCCGCTTTTTCAAATTGCTGGCTATTCGCAAACTGCTCCATTTTCTTCTGTAATTCTTTAATCACAATCCGGTCTTTTCCATTGATAAAATTGATGACGTGTTTTACAATCTCATTGTATTCCTGTTCATCAATCAATCCTTCACAAGGACCGTAGCATTTTTTAATATGATAATTTAAACAAACCTTAAATTTTCCTGCCTTGATATTTTCTTTGTTCAGGCTTAAATTGCACTTTCTGATTGGGAAAATTCTTTTTACAACCTTTAAAAGAGCGCGCATCGCCTTCACATCGGTGTAAGGACCGAAATATTTGGAACCATCTTTGATAATTTTGCGGGTGGGAAAAACGCGGGGAAAAGGTTCATTGGTCACTCTGATATAAGGAAAGCTTTTGTCATCTTTTAAATTTACATTATATCTCGGTTTGTATTCCTTGATCAAATTCGCTTCCAGGATCAGCGCTTCAATTTCCGAGTCAGCAACAATTGTTTCCACGTCTTTTATTTGTGATACCAGTCGCAGCGTTTTAGCGTCCAGATCTTTCCCACTTTGAAAGTAAGAACGTACCCGGTTTCTTAAAATTCGCGCTTTGCCCACATAGATGACTTTATTAGCTTTATCTTTAAAAAGATACACGCCCGGCGACCTGGGAACATGTTTTAATTTTTCTTTGAAATCTTGCATAGACATTTATCAATTTTGTGTTGTACAAAGTTAGCCCAATCCGCTCAAAAATGCAAGCAAAAAGTATGGTGAATTTGGATATTAGCAGCTACTCATAAAAACAACTTGATAATGATTGTTTTTTTTTTTATAATAACAGATATTATTTTTGATGAGTTGACACTGTTTAATAGATTTCGTTGAAGCGCTATTTAGAATTTCAGGCTACAATAAAAAAATATCTGATACCTCTTTGTCACTATGGCTTGTTTTTACCAGGTCGAATAATTAAAAAGAAGGGTAAAGAAACATAATGAGAATCCAACGCTTTTTGAACGAATTGTGCATATTCAAACACCGGGCTTCGACTACAGAGAATGAACATCGCGCCGGTGATCATGTTTATCAACTGATGCGTTCCATCGGATTAGTCGCCAGCATCGAGGAGTTCAAATCCCAAAAACGTATGGCATGGGAAATGATTGCTATATTGATGTTCTTTATGGCAGAAGTTATATTTTATTTTAGTAATTCATCTTTATCAGTTGTTAGTGGTTTTTTAGGTCTTATTTTATTTTGGGGGTATTTCACAACCCGGTTCAAACCCCTCTCTCCCCTGTTTAACTTTTCCAAATCACGAAATATCATCGGTAAAATAAATAATCCGGACGCGTCTTTTAAAATAGTTTTCACTGCTCATTATGATACCGCGCGTTCAGGTTTTTTGTGGAATCCGAAACGCGTAGCTTCATTTCGGTTTAACTTTTTATCCGGCTTTAGCTTTATTATTTTATTATTCGTTTTTGTCATTTTAAAACCTGCCGGAATTGAACATTCAATTATTTCCTTATTAGTTATCCTTATTGGTGGGGTGATAATCGGTCAAATTTTGATTCAGCTCATTTCCGTCTTTTCCGGAAAACCGGTGAATGGCGCGTCGGATAACGCTTCAGGCGTAGCAGCCATGCTCGATTTAGCCGCGAAATTCAAAGAAAACCATTTGCCGGAAATTGAATACTGGTTCGTTGCTACCGGTAGTGAAGAAGTCGGCGCCATCGGAATGAAAGACTTTCTTAAAAAGCACAAGGATGATTTTGATAAAGAAAATACCTATTTCATTAATCTGGATAACATTGGCAGCGGAAACCTCCATTATTATCTCGGTGAAGGGATGCTAAACTTTTATCGTTTTTCCCGTGAATTGATAGAAGCCGCGAAAAAAGCAGCGAGTCTAAAAAAGTTTAACCAGGTTACACCGGCAAAATACAGACTGGCATATACCGATGCCATTGTTCCGGCGAGCAGGGGATATAAATCAATTTTATTTTTGGCGACTGACGATCGCGGAATGATCCCAAACTGGCACTGGGAAACAGACACGACCGAAAATATCGATTTCAAAGTTCCTAAATTAGCATCCAATTTTATTCAAAAAATGGTGACTAATTTATATCAAATTTTAAAGGACAAAATTGAATTAAATAAAAAGGATATGAAACAAATACAAGAAAGGTTGAGCAGTACTGATGAATTTGCAGACTATTAAAAAATTAATTCCAATGCTAACCGGATTACTATTGCTTATGAATTGTCAAACAAACGAAAAAACCTCCAACCCGGAAAAACCGGTTGTTTTCTACCGTGATGGTAAACAAATAGTTGGCATGATGCACAGACCAACACAACCGGCAGCAAAATACCCTGCTGTCGTTTTATTACATGGTTTTACAGGGAATAAAAGCGAAAGTCACTGGTTGTTCACAAAACTGTCACGGGAATTGGCTAAATCCGGAATAATGAGTTTGCGATTCGATTTCCTGGGCAGCGGAGATAGTCAGGGTGAATTTCAGGACATGACAATCTTAACCGAATTGGAAGATGCAAAAGCTGCCTTAAAGTTTTTAAAATCTCAACCAGATGTTAACACAGAAAAAATTGGGATTATCGGACTTAGCATGGGAGGATGTGTCGCGGCATTGTTGGCAGGTGAAAATAATGAAATTAGTTCGCTGGTTTTATTGTCAGCGGTTTCCCAACCGGAAAAAAATTTTTCCCAGCTTCCTGAATATCTGCCAAAAGTTAAACTGGATGAAAATAATTGGTACCTGGATAACAATGGCTTTGCCATCGGCAAAAATTTCATTGAAGTATTGCCGGATATTCATCCATTAACAACAATTGGTTCATTTGCGGGCGATTTGCTAATTATTCATGGTACAGATGATCAAGCTGTACCGGTTAGCGCGGCTCATGATTATTTCGAGACAATGCACAATCGCTTAAATGCTGAAACCGAATTATTCCTTGTTGAAAAAGGTGATCATGTTTATACAAGTTTGGAAAAAACAAACACGGTAATATCAAAAATAAGTGAGTGGTTTCAGAGGACATTGAAAGCTGAAAAGTAGTACAGAAACCGTTTATCTCCGCCTATTGTTTTTTTATGATTAGAATTTTAAAAACATCTACGTACCAGGCACTTTTAAAATAGTGTCAATTACTTAGGACAATTTGTTGCACATTATTATTTGAATAAATCAAACATTTGACAAAAGTTCCTGGCACGTTTCTTTATAAATTTCAAAATTCATCTTTTTTATCACAACTGTATCCAGGATAAATTACACCATTTTTTTAATAACTTGTACCTTCATGCCAAGAGACTGCCATTTGGAAAAATTCGCAAAAGGTCAACGCTGGATCAGTGAAATGGAGCCTGAACTTGGACTCGGTATCGTAACTGAGTTCAACAACCGAACCGTTCAAATCCACTTCCCTGCGAGCGACTGTTTCAGACAATATAATATGACATCCGCACCATTAAAACGCGTTGAATTTAAAAACGGGGACTCGTTGAAATTACGTGATGGGCGTGAATTCAGGGTGACTTCTGTCAGCCACGAAAATGGAATTATCTTTTATCATTCGGGTATTGATAAAATGGCGGAAGATGAATTAAGCGACACCATCAGCTTCACAACGCCTCGTGAACGGCTGCTCAATGGCTTTATTGATAGAAATAAGGAATTCCATCTCCGTCAGCAAACCCTAAAATTTCAGCATAAAAGCAAATCTTTGGCTGTCCGCGGATTCATGGGCGGACGCATCGATCTGCTCCCCCATCAATTATTTGTCGCCCACAAAGTAACTTCAAGCAAGATTCAACGAGTTCTTTTATCTGATGAAACCGGACTTGGAAAAACCATTGAAGTCTGCCTCATTCTGCATCGATTATTGATCAGCGGCAGAATAGACCGTGTTCTGATTTTGCTGCCGGCGTCGTTGGTTCATCAATGGTTTGTGGAACTGCTGCGGCGTTTCAACCTGATATTTCAGATTATTGATCATGAATTCTGTGAAAACGTAACTTTTTCTAACCCTGAGACAAATCCATTTCTCGAAACCCAGTTGGGTATCATTAGCATAGATTTTTTGACATCTGAAAACAAATGGAAAAAGCTTGCTATTTCATCAGGCTGGGACATGGTTGTGATTGACGAAGCTCATCATTTGACTGAAGATAGCGCTGGTTATCTCGTAGCAAAACAATTGGCAGCTGTTTCCAAAGGATTAATGCTGCTGACAGCCACTCCGGAGCAGCTCGGTCATCGAAGTCATTTCGCACGCCTGCAATTGCTGGATCCGGCAAGGTATTTTGATTATCACCAGTTTGAGCAGGAAGAAGAAAAATACCAGACGGTTAGCCGCACGATTAATAAGCTAATGGAAAACAGGGAACTTGATAAAAATGAAAAAAATGTTCTCAGTAAATTTTTCCAGCAGAATTCCACTCTTCAAAAAGATGAATCAAACTCTAAAAGCGCAGGCAAAACAAATGAAAACTTGATCAAAAAACTCCTGGATCGATTTGGAACCGGGAGAGCCGTATTCCGAAATACCCGGGCGAATATGATTAACTTTCCAAAACGTGAAGCCATTTTGATTCCGCTCCAATCACGACCCGAAGATTTAAAGCAACAATCACTTGAATTAAAAAATAATTTCGATGAAGAGTTTATTTATGACTATACCAGTGATCAGCGAGTTGTTTGGCTTGCAGATTTTTTAAAAAAGCAGAAAGATACAAAAATTCTACTCATCTGCAACTCCCTGAAAAAAGTAAAAGCGATAGAAAACGCTTTGAGGAAGCTAATTAATACAAACATTGCCCTGTTCCATGAAAATTTAAGCCTGCTGCAGCGCGATAGAAACGCTTCATGGTTCGCCAGAGAACAAGGCGCTCAACTGCTAATATGTTCTGAAATAGGAAGTGAGGGAAGAAATTTCCAATTTGCTCATGATTTGGTTTTGTTTGATTTGCCCTTTGACCCGGAACTACTCGAACAGCGAATCGGCAGGCTTGACCGCATTGGGCAGACCAGTACAATTCGTATTCACATCCCCTACCTCATTGGGAGCGAGTATGAAATTTTAACACGTTGGTATCAAGACGGTTTAAACGCGTTTGAGGAAAACGTTCCCGGTGTTTATCATATTTTTCAAGAGATTGGCTCCCAGGTAAAACAAGTAGTAAAAAATAAAGATTTCCTCAAGGTAGATGAGCTATTAAAAAAAACTTCCCTTTTACGAAAAGAAATTATCCACAAAATGAAAACCGGAAGAGACCGGTTATTAGAAATCAACTCCTTTAATCTCGAATTGGCAACAAATATAACGCGGGAAATATTGAATGTTGAAAAAGAAAATGAAATTGAAAAATATATGCTGAATGTTTTCCGTTTGTACGGGATTCGGTATGACAAGATTTCTTTTCAAACGTACAAACTTAATCTTCTTTTGCTTTCGAATCCTGAGTTTCCCCTGCCAGCAATTAAACACGATACGTTGATTGTAACTTTTGACAGGGAAACCGCTATTAAGCATGAAGACATCGAATTTTTGACATGGGATCATCCTATGGTTTCAGGGATCATGGATTTAATTTTGGGATCAGAAAAAGGCAATTGTTCTGTCGCAATCTTGCAAGGGGCAGAAAAACAAGAAATTTTACTGGAAGCTATTTATATCCTGGAATGTGTCGCTCCAAAAAATCTGTACGTCGATCGCTTTCTGCCGCCGACACCCGTTCGCATCGTCGTGAACCACCTTTTAGAGGACTACAGCGAGTCTTTTCCTGCCAGCAAATTTACTAAAAATGTTAGAGATACATTGGACACGAGTTTTCTTGAAAATGATCATTTAAAGCAGGAACAATTTCCAAAGATGATGAATTTCTGTCAAAAACTGGCTAAAAACAAAACACCGGAATTGATAAATGCTGCTTTATCCAAAATGAATACTCTTTTGAGCAATGAAATTACCCGGCTTGTTGAATTAAAAAAAATAAATCCCAATATATCAGAAGATGAAATTTATTTTATAAAAGAAGAAAAAGTCCAACTTGAACAAGCCTTAAGCTCCGCACGTTTGAGACTGGACGCGATTCGATTAATCATCCGTGGATAAGCCCCCCACTCAAATTGTTACAACTTCCCTACAGTTAAAATTTTTTCATTCACAATTCTGAATTGGCTTTTCTCAATTCTCATTTTTTTTGATAACTTAAAAATTTTAATAGCGAATTAAGAATTAAGAATTGAGAATTGCTAACGGAACTGTTATCAACTTTTTGTCGGATTGTCTATGATTTTAAATTATTATCTCCAAAGTTAACGGCACTTGGCTAAAGTCCAATTCGTTCATCATTTATATTCTCCGCTCAAAAATGATGTTTGTCAATTTGATAAACTATTTGGTTCTATGTTGAAATGAATGTGCAAAAAAATTCCTTCAAAGATTCACCACAAAAAACGCGTAGATCGCGCAAAGTACACAAAGTATTTTAAATGCTGAAAGTTGATCAAAAAAACTTGTGACTATTTAGCCACTAAAACTCAAATGCACGAAGAAGGACACAAAAAAAATAAACAAAAATACATTCATAACAATGGGAGATTTTATATCTCAATAAAACTAACGCGCATAAGTAGCCTGATGCATCTGGAAAATGATAAACGTGAA
>NBLI01000083.1 GCA_002084535.1 Candidatus Zhuqueibacterota bacterium 4572_119 | reverse complement strand
ATAAAAATTCGCAACCATGAAATTAAAAGGAAAAGCAAACCATGCTTTTCAGGATATTAAAAATCTCGTTTATTCTCTTGTTTATTACATCAGTCTTATGCCCAACCCTGCTTTTATCAAAAAGCAACCAATTTAGTTGGGAAGTCGGTGAAGAACTCACCTACAAAGTCAAATGGTCGTTCATTCGTTTGGGGACTTTGAGATTGCAGGTATGTGATACGCTGACACTTGACAATACTTTTGTTTATCACATTAAACTATTCATTGATTCAAATCCACTACTCTTTTTTGTCAATATGCACAATGTTTATGAAACATTCATCACTGAAGATTTTAAACTTCACTTATTTCAGTCAGTCGAAAAAATTGACAATATTACCTACCTTGCAAAATATAAGTTCAATTATGTTGACAGCCTCATTCATATAAACATGACCGACATGAAAAACCCCGACCACACAATTATCAAGGATGAGCCGCTCAACGAAACGTTACTGGATGGCACTTCATTAATTTATTACGCGCGCGCCACTGCCAATTCGACCAAAACTGACACGCTCATTTCATTTTTTGAATCAAAACGCGGCAAAGTTATTATTCATTATAAAGGAAAATCAGGTAAGATTAAAATCGGGGCGTCTGAAAAACCCATTGAATCCTATTATGTTGACGGAAAAGTTGACATGAAAGGAATCGCTGGATTAACCGGACCATATAAGGGCTGGTTCGCCACGGACAGTCAAAGACCACCGCTAATCGGCAAGCTCAAAGTTTTTGTCGGGTATGTGAAAGTTGAACTGGAAAGCTGGAAAAATTGGCGCGGCGAACCAGTATTAACAAAATAAAAAGATTTTTATTCTAATCGTTTAATCAAAATCATAAAATTTCAGATTAGAGACCATGTTCAATTATTAATCAGGAGAGGGTGTCCATAATGATCAATGCTGAAAATGAAAAATATTACCTTGGTATCGATATCGGCTCAGTTTCCATCAGCCTGGTTTTAATAAATCAAAAAAAGCAGATCATTCAAAGTGATTATCACATTCACAAAGGCAATATTTCTTCGGCATTAATTAAACAGCTCGAAAAAATCGATCTATCCAAAGTACACCAGATCGGATATAATCATAAATCCGCGGATTTTTTTAATCAGGGTTTCAGCATCAATGAGCAGGTGGCGCTTATCAAAGGTGTGCAATATGAGCGAGAAAAAATTGGTAGTATCCTGGCAATTGGTGGTGAAACATTCGGGCTAATTTTATTTGACTCGGATCATCAATATAAAAAATATATCGCCAATTCATCTTGTGCCGCTGGAACCGGCGCGTTTCTGGATCAGCAGGCAGAACGGCTTGGTTTAAGCAGCAGCGCTGAACTCAGTAAATTGGCGGAAAGCTTTGGTGACGCCCCCCCTAAAATAGCCACGCGTTGCGCCGTTTTTGCTAAAACCGATCTCATTCATTGCCAGCAACAAGGGCACTCCATTGAAGCCATATCCGCCGGGCTATGCAAAGGTTTGGCCCAAAATATCGCCGATACTTTAACAAAAGGAATATCCCTTCGACAACCGGTTATTGTGGTTGGCGGAGTCAGTAAAAATAAAAAAGTGATGAGCTACCTGTCAGAGATCATTGGCTCCCCCATTGAGATTACAAAAAAATCAGTTTTGTCGGGAGCCATTGGCTGTGCTTTACTGGCACAGGAAAACGACAGCAACGTAAGTAATAAAACTGATTTCTCGATTACTTCGATAATAAAATCACAACTTCAGGACAAACAATATTTTTTTCCGCCCTTATCCTCAAAACTATCAGTGTTCGCTGATTTTACTGATCATAAACACTTTGTTCAAAACAATGTCGAAGTAGATATTTATGAGCTGCCAGAAATCCGTCGCAAAATTCCCGTCTATATGGGCATCGATATTGGTTCCACCAGCACAAAAGCAATGATAATGGACGCGGAAGCGGGTGATAAAATATATATCGGGCTTTATACGAGGACAATGGGTCAACCCATCAAAGCCACACAATCTATTTTTCGCGTCATCAGGGAAATCGAAAAGGAGAATAGAATCCGTTTTTCTTTTAAAGGTGTTGGTACCACCGGTTCCGGTCGCAAGTTCATTCAAAAAGTGCTCAACGCGGATTTGGCAATTGATGAAATTACAGCGCACGCGCGGGCAGGCGGGATAATTATCTAACCAAAGTTGCTCATTTAAACAAAATTGGCAATGTACTTTGTTTCCAGGGAGCCACCGCCAAAAACAAAGCGCTGGTGATGGCTTTTGAGCAAAAATTGCAGAAACCTATTTTTGTATCAAAATACTGCCACCTTACTGGCGCGCTTGGGGTCTGTTTATTACTTAAAGAAGAAAATATTTCAAAATCGCTTTTCCGCGGAATCAAGTTTCACAAAGCAAAGCTGAAAGTTGCTCACGAAGTCTGCGATAGCTGCAAAAATCATTGCAAATTGAACAAAGTCCAAATTGGTCGCGAAACAATCATCTGGGGGTATTTATGCGGGAAAGATGAAACAGAAAAAAGCCGCAGAATAATCAAAAAATCCGAGTTCGATCTGCTCAGCAGCAGGCGGCGAATTCTAAATCCCAATAAAACCGAACTCGGCATCCCTCTACCGGAACAACCCAAATCCATCATTAATGAACTAAAATCCATCGACTTTGATTTTTCAATTGACAAATTCAAAGAAAGTGTCGGACTTAATTTCCTGAACATAAGACATAAGATTTTCACCTATAATCTGGATGAAATCCAACAGGTTAAAGAAAAGAAAAAAATCACTATCGGAATTCCCAACACGCTTTACATGCAGGAATTTGTACCGTTCTGGAGTCGGTTTTTTAGTGAATTGGGATATTTAGTTTCCACAGCTTCCATCAAAACGGATTCATTAACCCAGGGCAAAGAAATTGCCGGCGCTGAATTCTGCGCGCCAATTTCCTATTGGCAGGGTCAGGTACTGGATTTGAGCAAACGGACTGACTATGTTTTTCTGCCCCACATGTTTGAAGGCGGCGATATGGGAGATGCAAAATTCTACTGCTACTATTCCAACTATGCCGTGGCAATGGTGCAAAACAATGAATCAATAAAAATCCATGACAAGTGCGTTTCTCCTATTATCGATTTTTCAAAACCCGCGCTCCATAATATTCAGCAAATTTATGACAGTTTGCCTCAAGAGTTAAAAATACTTCAATCGCCAAACGAAATTCAGGACGCGTATTACCAGGCATGGGAATGGTTCTCTTTGCAAAAAGCAAAACTGGTCGAACTATTTAAACAGCATCAAAAAAAATTCAGTGAAATTTCTGTTGTGCTGGTAGGCAGACCTTACCTGGTCATGGATAATGTGATGAATAAAAACATCCCGCAAAAACTTAGCGAGCTGGGAATAAAAACATTTTTTCAGGATATGCTGCCTGAATTCAATGTTGAAAACAATGTATTTGAGGAATTTCATGAATGGAATCATTGGAATTATGGAAAAAGCATTTTACAGGCTGCGGATTATATTGTCCGAACACCAGGACTTTACCCGGTTTTTCTAACAGCATTCAAATGCTCCCCGGATTCATTTGTCATTAATTATTTCAAAGAAATCCTGGACTCCTATCAGCGCCCGTATCTGATTTTACAGTTGGACGAACACGGATCTGACGTGGGATATGAAACAAGAATCGAGTCGGCTGTCAGATCGTTTCGCAATCATTATTCAAACAAGAAAAAAATCAGTCCCCCCAAAAAGCGAAAAAGCATTCAGCGCAAACCGGATACACACGGTACCATATTAGTACCAAATTTTGACACGCTCAGTTGTAGCTTAATTTGCGCGGCTTTTAAACATGCCGGGTATCAGGCGAAACTCATCGAGGAGACATCCACAAGTATTATGTCAAGTTTGCGGATGAATGACGGACAATGTCTGCCGGTGAGCGCCAACGCGCAGGCTGCCATTGAAACAATAAAAAAATACGACCTTGATCCTGCCAGGACATCAATTTTCCTCAACGCCATATCCAAAATGGCGTGCAATTTTCCACAATATCCATTGATGACAAAAAAGCTGCTTGAACAGCAAGGCGGAGGATTTGAAAAAGTGCGTATCTTTGCCACGCAATTTGAAATGAGAGAATGCTCATACGAAGTGATTTACGATGTATATTGCAGTTACTTGCTGGGTGGATTGATGAGGAGATTAGCCTGTAAAATCCGCCCCTATGAACTCGTACCCGGGCAAACCGACCAGCTCATCGATGAATCGTTACAAAAACTGCATTTAACAATCGCGAAAGGTAAATCCAAGGAAATTGTCTTTAGGGAATTGATAACAAATCTGGGAAAAATACCGGTCAACGAGTCCTATGGAACGCGCCCAAAAATAAGCATTATCGGAGACCTGTATGTCCGGGATAATGACGTTTTTAATCAGCAGCTTATCCATGATTTGGAAAAATACGGAGCAGAAGTTGTAACCACACCATATACTTATATTCTTCGAATGTTAACTAATAAACACACAAAAATGCTCAAAGACAATGGCCGCTATTTCACAATGGTGCGGGATAAACTTTTCCTCGATGTATTGGAAAAATTTGAATATCGGTTTTTCCAGATCGCCAATGAGATATTACAGGAGGAGTTTCCGAAATTCGACGAATCTGTATATGACTCCCTAAAAAAATACAATTTGTCCTTCAAGCACGGGGGTGAAACATCTCAGAATATCATTAAAATTTTCAGTTTGTTGAATCACTATCCGGATTTGGCGCTGCTAATCCACGTAAATCCCATTTTCTGCTGCCCCGGACTGGTCAGTGAATCGATCTTTGAAAAAGTTGAAAAAGACATCGGCATCCCTATCGTGTCAATTATTTACGACGGTACAACCGCCAACCGGAATGAAGTACTGGCGCCTTACCTGCATTTTATCACCAAACAGCGCGCTTCACTTGAAAAAATGCCGGTTCAGGTGATTTAAATTCGCTGTATTTATGACAGTTGACCTGTAGCAATAAACTGTATTTGCCACTAAAGAGACCAAATTACAAAAAAACTGTTGATTTTTACATTTATCAGTTGTATAATCAAGCAATACAATTATTACAATTAATAATTCTGTAACAAAGAGGTGTATTTATGGGTAGAAATGTAATAACAGTGAGTTTACCAGAGAAACTTTCCCAACAAGTCAATTCCTACTGTATTGAAACTGAAAGACCCAAATCATGGCTTATTCAAAAAGCTTTGGAATCCTATTTTAATGATCTTCAAGATTTGGAGATAGCTTTATCAAGGAAATTTGATACTTCTGACGAAGAAATTACTTTAGAAGACGCCCGGAGGGAACTTGGCTTATCAGATTAAATTGAAAAAGTCTGTTTTGAAAGATATAAACAAATTACCAGAAAATACCATCGATAAAATATTGATTATTATTGAAGAAAAATTATCCAATAATCCGCGACAAGGCAAGGCTTTAAAAGGAAAATATCTTGGACTTTGGCGTATTCGCTTCGGCGTTTACAGGATTATTTATGAAATAAAATCTACTGAATTAGTTGTGTTGGTTGTTCGTATCAGTCATAGAAAAGACGCCTATCAAGGGATCATTTAGTCTGGCAAAAAAAATTACCTCAAAGTTTTACTACCAGTTTATATTGACACCCAAATTTCTAAAACGAAATTCCAGTCTGCCTTGAATTAGCGCCCGAATTAATTTGGGTGTTCATTCAAAACACAAACAAAAGGGAAACCGTTTCAACGGTTTCCCAAATAGCTATAAGTTTAGAAAACACTAACAATGTAAAATGATTAGCATATAATTTGTATAACTCAATTCCTATTTTAAAATTTGGGTGACAATAAAATCAAGCCATTTTCAGATCATCACAAAGCTCGGCAAATAGTTGTTTGACAGAAATTACTTCTTTGATTCGATAGGCGTTTTGTCCGCAAAATATCAGCCCATTATGAACATCGCCTGCCCATGAATTTAAAAGCGCTTTGGCGATACAATATTTTGCTTTGGCAATATTACAAACTGAAAGACATTTGTACTGGCATTTGATGCGCGATTTTCCATTGTTTTCAACTTTTGTTAAGAACTTATTTTTGATGGCTCTTCCAGGCATTCCAACCGGACTCTTAATAATCTCGATATCATCCTCAGTCGCTTCAAGATAGGCTTGTTTAAATTGAGGAGAAACATTGCATTCGTCCGTGCAAACAAAGCGGGTGCCCATTTGCACACCAGAAGCGCCAAGTTTCAGCATTCGCGCGATGTCTTTTCCATCAAAAATTCCACCACCAACAATGATAGGAATTTTCTTATCATATTTTTCTTCATAACTTTTCACAGCGTCCAACACATCAGGAAGCAATTTTTCCACGGAATAATCATCGATATTATCCAATTGTTCATTGGAAAATCCCAGATGTCCGCCTGCCAATGGACCTTCAAGGATAAAGCCATCTGCTGTTTTTCCATAGCGCTTGTCCCAACTGCGAAGTATCAGCCCTGCTGCCCTCCCTGAACTGACGATTGGAATCAGATTCACCGAGTCATCTTCAACAATTTCAGGCAACTTAAGAGGCAATCCCGCGCCAACAACGATTATTTTAATGCCTTCCCTGACAGCAGTAGCAATCAGGTCTCTCGCATTACTCAATGCTTCCATTATATTTACCGCGAGCAAACCACTAGTCAATTTTTTCGCTTTTCTAATTTCACGAATGAGCGCTTCCCGGGAAGATTTTTCATACTCACCTATTGTTGCGTTTATATCACCCAGGGCGATGCTGGAAATAGTTCCGATCCCGCCTTCATTTGCTACGGCTGCTGCCAAAGAAGAAAGAGAAACGCGCACGCCCATTCCTCCCTGCACAATAGGCATTTCAGATATCATATTGCCAATTTTAAGGCTTGGAATGTTCATATTACCTCCACTCCATTTTTGATGGTTGACCTTTAAAAATCTATGCTTTATTTTAGAAAAAATATTACTTTCATTTTAAATCAAAATTATTTACTTTGCATAAAAAGCTGTATCAATATAAGTAATTTAAAAATCAAGTACTGTAAAAGTAATGTAAAACCTGGTTTATCGATAATTATGAAAAAATTCCATTTTTTAAAACATCCAGTTGTCATATTTGTGCTGGCACAATTAGCGTGGCTGTCATTGGTGGGGATTTGGATTTACTGGTACATTTCCAATTATATCATTTTTGATCTTGTTGGAGACAAAGTCTCTCCACAACTCGTGTCTAAAAGCATAAATTTGTTCGTACTGATTACCGGTCTTTTTCTGCTGGTTGCGGTTCTTACCGGTATGTATTTAATTTTCATTTACCTGAACAAACAATTGCATTTAACCAAACTTTATGACAATTTTATTGGCAATGTAACCCATGAATTAAAATCGCCATTAGCATCTATTCAGCTTTACCTTGAAACAATGAATATTCGTGATGTGACAGGAGCCAAACAGAAGGAATTTATCGCGCTAATGAGGAAGGATGCCAACAGGCTTAATTATCTCATCAATTCTTTATTACAAATATCAGGGCTGGAACAGAAAAAAATCGCGCACAGTTTCGATATATACAGCCTTGAACCATTAGTCCGAAATCTGATTTCCGAATCAGCGCGACAGTTTAACATTCCAGATGACGCGATAAAAATTACTGGCACCGCGCCTTGTTCCTGTGTGCTCGATACAAACGCGATAAAAATTGTAATCGACAATTTGATCGATAATGCAATTAAATATAGCAAGGAAACGGTTCAATTAAAAATTCAGTTAGCCTGCAACTCAAAAAGCTTTGTTATTCAATTTATTGATCAGGGAGTTGGCATCTCCCCAAAGGACAGGAAAGAGGTATTTAAAAAATTTCACCGCATTTACAATCCAGACAGCCCCAATGTAAAAGGCACCGGCTTGGGGCTTTATTGGGTAAAGGAAATTATCAAATATCATGGCGGAAAAATTTCAGTATTCAGTGAAGGCAGAAATAAAGGCTCGACTTTTAAAATTGAATTGCCAATTTATCAAACAACAAAAAAACGTTACATAAATTCATTGTTAAAAATTTCAACAAAAAATGTGAAAAATGATGGCTAAAAACAGTTACGCGGGCAGCAAGATTCTGCTGGTTGAAGACGAAGAAACTCTGGCAGTGGGATTAGAATATAATTTGACAGAAGAAGGCTACCACGTCGTTTGGGCTCAGGACGGCAGGAAAGCGCTGCAATTATTCAAAACTGCAGAGTTCGATTTGATCATTTTGGATATTATGCTGCCCTACTTTGACGGCTTTGAAGTCGCCAGACAAATCAGAAAAAATTCACCGGAAATACCAATTCTCATGCTGACCGCGCGCTCGCACATAAATGATAAAGTGCAGGGGCTGGCAATGGGAGCCGACGATTATATGACCAAACCGTTTCATTTGCAGGAATTGCTGCTCCGGGTTAAAGGAATGTTAAAACGTAAAATGTGGTATAAACAAGTTTCGACTGACCAGCCGGTCTATGTTTTTGGTGAAAATGAAATCAACTTTGAAAATTTTCAGGCGACCGCCAAAGGGCAGGCTTTTCAGCTCACAGCTCATGAAGCAATGGTATTAAAATATTTGATCCAAAATAAAGGGAAAATCGTTTCACGCAAAGAGTTGCTGGAAGAAGTCTGGAACATCTCGTCTGAAATAGAAACACGTACCGTGGATAATTTTATTGTCCGGCTGCGGAAATATTTTGAGCCGGATCCTGCCAAACCGATTTATATTAAAAGTGTTCGCAGCGCCGGGTATATGTTTACGGACGCACTTTAGTCCACACCGCGTTATAACCCGCGGAAATTAATTGCTTTTGTGCCGTTTGCATAGAAGTCTGTTTTTTCTTCCGCGTACAAATCAAAACAAACTCGACTGATGCTTTCCACCTTAAAACCTGAACGAAACCTTCAAATT
>NBLI01000082.1 GCA_002084535.1 Candidatus Zhuqueibacterota bacterium 4572_119 | reverse complement strand
TCAAGATTAACTGGATTTAAAGTAGATTGATTTTGCAAGTTATTCAAATTTTGTAATTATGTTACTCAATTTAATCCTGTAAATCCAGAATATCCTGTTATCCCTGATAAAAAGAAACGGGATCTATGACCTGTCAAAAAAAATATTTGTTAATACCCTGTGATCGTTTACCATCAATCAGATTTAACAAATTGATATTAATTAAATTGTACCACTTTTAATTAATGTTTGTGAATAATTCAAGTTAAATCAACCATGAGGACTCAAAAGCATAATCGAAAATGCAATAGAATACAACAAAAGCCCCACGCAAAGTATCTTTCCCCCGATGGAAAATGCCCTGGTTTTTGCATTTCTTCGTTCAAGAATTTCAACGATGCAAGCCAGCCCGTCTCTCTGGTATATATTGTTGGTAATCCATTTGATACTCATTATCTTTAAAAAAACCCATACGGCGGACGCCAAAACTGTCGCCAGACCAGCGATCACCGATATTTGTGCAACAAGGGAGGTCCCCGCAATTAGCCTGCCAGAGAAACCCGTTACAGTTATTACAATGCCCGCCAAACTCATTAAAACCTGCGCTCTCATGTGAAGAACATTTAATTGTCTCTCTAAAACCTCCAACGCTTTGAGGAAATCATTTTCAGTCAGCGCCAGGATTCCAATAGCTTCCTGATTTACATCATTAATCATGTAAATAAAATTCTCCCATGTAATAAATTAAGCGTCCCATTTTTTAGGACATCATATTTCTCAGATTAAAACACATATTTTTTTTTACACAAATTTTTCCCGTTTTTGCATCATGATTAATCCAACCAACACCCAAATCAAAGTCAGCACAAAAATGTAAATTCGATTATTGAAAGCCATGTCCGCCCAGACAATTTCACTGACATCCGAAG
This sequence comes from Candidatus Zhuqueibacterota bacterium 4572_119, assembly GCA_002084535.1. Taxonomy (GTDB): domain Bacteria; phylum Zhuqueibacterota; class Zhuqueibacteria; order Thermofontimicrobiales; family Thermofontimicrobiaceae; genus NBLI01. The sequence continues at coordinate 5,916 of NBLI01000082.1, read as the reverse complement.
GCGCTGAAAAAGGATTGAGGAACAAATTGAATTTATGGGGAAGAAAACCTGTCCCAATCCAGAAAAACATACCAATCACAACCATCACCACCGCGGTACCGTTTCCATTTTTGGTTAATGTGGATGTCATGAACGCCAGGCAACCCAAGAAGAAAATGGGAAACATCAACTGCAAAACCATTTCAAATATTTCAATCTGAATAAGTGCCAGCGAACTTAGAAAACTTAAGATCAGCAGGATAACAAACACAACAACGTAAATAAGCAGCATCCTTACAAGCCAGACTTTGTAACGGTAATTTGGGATGCCAAAAAGAATTTCTATCATTCTCGTGTCAACATCATTCTGAATTCCAAAAACAGTCGGATAAAATATTAGCAGTATTCCCGGTACAAGCAGCCAGAAATAAACAAGTCCTGCAGTGGGATCAGAATCAGAACTCGCTAAATTGAGTATTGTTACCAATAAAAAAAATATGATTGCCGCCGATAAAAAGTAAATAAACTTATTGGCGAAAATTATTTTTAAATTATACTTAACTAATCTTGTAATCATAAATATGATATTTTTTATTCTAAAGCGGTATCCCATTCAAGTTCTCTCTTTTATTTTTCATTTAAAAGAATTAAAGATTATTTTCTCAAGTTAATTTCTTACTTTAACTTTGCTCTGTTTTTCTTAATAACCACAAATAAGCGTCTTCCAGAGTTGGACGCGCCGATTTTGCTTCAGGGACAGGTTTGTCTTCTGACAACACCCGAACCCTTATTTTTTCGCCATCCCGCATGTGATGAATTATCGGATGCTGGTCCCGAATTTTTTCAAACCCATCAGGCTCCAAATTAAACTGCCAGATTTTGCCTTCCGCGATTTTGGTCATTTCCTGCGGGTCTCCAAGATAACACAATCGACCTCGATTCAGCACTGCCACCCGGTTACACGAGCTGGAAATATCTTCAATGATGTGAGTGGAAAAAATTACTATTCTCTCGCGGGCAAGTTCTACCAAAAGATTTCTGAAACGAATACGTTCCCTGGGATCAAGCCCGGCAGTTGGTTCATCCACTACTAAAATCCGCGGCAGATGCAGCAATGTCTGGGCGATACCAATACGCTGTTTCATACCGCCGGAGAACGAGCCAATTTTCTGATCCTTTTTCTCAGATAAATGCACCGCGTCAAGAACATAATTTACCCGTTTTTCCCGCTCATCTTTATCATAAAGGTTTTTCAAAATTGCCTGGTACTCCAAAAATTCATAAGCCGACATGTTTTCATAAGTTCCGAATTCTTGTGGTAAGTAACCGATCAAGCCCTGGAATTCTTCACGCTTTTCTTTCAGGTCTATGCCATTAATCCAGATTGTTCCCCGCGTTTGCTCAAGAATCCCGCAAATAATTCGCATCAGTGTTGTTTTGCCCGCGCCATTGGGACCGAGCAAACCAAACATTCCGCTGCCAATTTCCATCGACACTCCTGCCAAAGCCTTAAACGGATTTTTCTTTTTCCCAATTACGGGAATGATCTGCACAAATTGGTAAAATGTTTTCCTGATCCCGGAGAACCTGCCTTTTAACCGCATGATATTTACTTTGTCCCTGTGCAATTTATTGGAGGTGACGTAAATTGCCAGCGCAAGATACCAGACAATAGCGATTAAAATTAATACGACAACATTTTCCCAGCGAAAATAAAATATGATCAGGTTGAAAAGCGGGAATCCCCACAAGAAGCCAGGGTAAAACCAATCTACTATTTTCCTGTATAATTTCCTGCCGGTTTTTTTATGAAGATTATTAATAAATATTTCAAAGGATTTCCAAAAATAAAGGATGTAAAAAAATACACCATGCGACACGATAAAAATCCAGAACGAACTTCGCAAATAGAAGTAAACAAAATAAACTAAAAATCCAAGCAAGGGAATCTGCCAAAACAAAATATCAAAATCGCGCCAGGTATTGTACTGCTTTGCCAATCCTGCTTTTTCTCTGATAATTTTGCCTTTTTTCCATTCCCTCAAAAACCTTGAATAATCATCATATATTTTTACCACATGCTTAATTTTTATCAACAAAGGTTCATCTGGGTTTACAACATCTTCCTTAGCACGCCGCAATCCCACTGTAACAAAATACGTCATTGCTGGAATTAAAACAATGACCAAAATAATCAAAACAATCTGCCACAGCAAACTGTAAACATTTGTTAGAATGAGAAAAACAGAACCGGCCAGCAGCAGAACCCAAAGAAGCTTTGCTTTGAGGCTAACCTTTTTCATCCAACTCAAGGCCACTTCCAGACCAGTATAAACTGTCGGGATAAAAACCAACGTTAACAAGGTGCTCAAAGATAATCCGCCGATAACCGTTATGGCGAAAGGAGCGCCAATTTGCGTGATGTATTCGGCTTTTCCCATTGCCAGCGGCAGCATGGCAACAATAGTTGTAATGGTCGTTATCAAAATCGGCCGGACTCTCGCCTGCCCCGCGTTCATTAAAGCTCTTGATCGACTATGCCCCCTGCTTCTCAAAATTCTCGTGTAATCGATGAGAATAATTCCATTATTTACCACAACACCCAACAGGATCAGAAATCCGATCAATGTGATGGGATTGAGAATTGAGTTGTCTGTCAGGATGACTGCCCAGAGCGAACCAATCGCTGCCATGGGAATAGCAAACATTACCACAATGGGCGTTGCCAGGGATTCAAAAACCGCTGCCAGTATCATGTAAACCAACAAAATGGCTGCTCCAATCAAAAACTTAAACTCACCTAATTCCCGTTCCTCGTGAATCACTTCGATGGCGATACCCGGAGGAATATCAAGGCTTGCCACTAAATCATCAATCTCATCACGGGCAGCCTGTAACAAGGATTTTGAACTATTAATTTCCGGTAGCAGCCTGTAAGTTACTTCAATCTGTTTCTCCTGGTTGACGCGATTTATTCTGGACATGCCAAAGGAAAAAATCACCCTGCTGATTTGCTCCAACTCGTGAGTCCCGCCGGTTTGAGAGGGAATCCTCAGCTGCCTTAAATCATCGATTGTTTTGTCTTCAAGGTTGGCGTTTTTTATCACGATGTCGTATTCGTCGGTTCCTTGCTTGTATTTCATCCCGGTGGTGAATTCTTTTTGAAAACTTCCCAGTTCCGCACTCAGCGTACTGATCAGGATATTGTAATGACTCAACAACTGTGTGTCAAACAACATGTGAACTTCTGGTCGATTTTCTTCAATATTAAAATTCACCCTGTCCATAGAAGAAAGCTCTTCGAGATAATAGCGAATGTCTTCTGCCACGTTGCGCATCATATCAAAATCCCGCCCTTTGATCAGCACTTTCTCCGTTTGGCTGCCAATATTCAGCATTCGCTCAAAACCTGCTCCCGGGTTTCTACCCATTCCACCGCTAAACCTGCGGCTGGACACAGGTTGCTCAAAATCAACTTCTGCCGCCCTGAAATCGCGAATCTGTTTTTTTATTTCTTCCTTTATCTGCGGAATGGATCGCCCGTTATATTTCTCATAATCCTCTTTTAATTTAAAAGTAAGAATCGCTTCTTCCTCATATATTTGGCTGACCAGGTCCTGTTTTTCTTCAATATCTTCCAGTCGCTTTTCCAAGTCTTCAACCACAAGGTCAGACGCTTCCAAAGTCGAGCCGCTGGGCATTGTAACATATAAATTAAAATCCGTCAATTCAGGCTCTTTTGAGATATCCACACTCAGCGCGAAACAGATAACAAGACTAAAAAACAATACCAGGATGGCGCCAAGAATAGTTCGTGGGGGAAAACGCATGGACGATTTTAAAAGCACCCGGTATATTTGCAGCAACCGGTTTTTTGGCGACACAATATTAAAATCCAGTTGGGTTAATTCACTCTTTCTTTTTCGCTTTAAAAAAAAGTGGGTGACCATGGGAATAAGAAGCAGCGCGACAACAAGGGAAACAACTAAAGTTGAAATTATGGAGACAGAAATATGCCTGCCTAACAAACGAATAAAAAAATCAGAGGCAAAAATGAATGGCAGAAAAATGACGATTGTCGTCAACGTCGCCGCGAAAACTGACCGCCAGATTTCTTTGACGCCTTTGACAACCGATTCGTCAAGCTGTTTATCGCGTGATGCCAGCCTGTAAATATTTTCCAATACCACAATGCTATTATCCAGCAGCATTCCCACAGCCAGCGCGATTCCAACCAGCGTCAGGCTGTTAATCGAAATGTCATAAGCATAAAAAAAGTTAAACGCTGTATAAATGGAAATTGGAATCGCCAGCGCGATTACCGAAACCAAACTGAAGTTTCTCAAAAACAAATAAAGTATTATTACAGCCAGCAAACCACCAAAAAGAGCAAGCTGAATAATGAGGTCGATGTTTTTCTCCATTTCTTCAGCACTGTCACTCTGAATGACAATTTCCAGATCTTCGGGTTTTAGCCGGACGTTTAATTCATCAATCACTTTTCTGGTATCATGAGAAAGTTTAATCAAATTCACCTGCGCGTCCCGAACCAACTGGACAGTGAGGGCTTCCTTCCCATTTACACGGCTGATGGAGGTCTCTTCTTTGAAGCCGACATAAATATCCGCTACATCTTTCAACAAGATTGGACCATCCCGCCTGACAACGATATTTTCCAAATCCCTTACATCTGTATATTCAGCGACTAAATTCACAAAATATTGTTTGTTTTTTTCAAACGTCTGACCAACAAAAGTCTTGCTCTGGCTGTTTTGAGAAATTAAAGATCTGACCTGGGAGGGTGTAATGTTGTAGGCTTCGCTTGCCTCTTCGCTCAGTATAATTTCCACGGATTTTTGTTTTCCGCCAAAAGCTTCCACATTGGCGATACCACTGATGTTTTCCAGCTCCCTGACGACTTTTTTATCAAAAATTTCACGAACACGATCCAGCCCCCCGCTGCCCCTGACCTGCAATGACATGAACATATTTGTAATCTGCTCTGTGTCAATTTTTAATACATTAACAAAAAAATCTTCTGAAAGTGTGGATTTTACAGCATTTACTTTTTCCTGCAACTTTAGGTAAGCGTACTTGATCTTCACATTCTGGTTGTAGTAGATCATGATCATGCCCTGGCGACGGTCTGCCCAGGATTCAATTTTATCAATTCCCTCCAATGTACTTGCCGCGCCTTCAAGAGGAATGATCGCCTGCTGCTCCATATAGTCAGGATCAACCTCTTGCGCTGAACCCACCTGTATAATTAAAAACGGCAGTTCAGCGTCAGGGAGCAATTCCACCGGCAATTGGCGGTAGGAAATAAAGCCCAACAAAGTAAGGGCAATGAAGAGCATACTGATAAATGTTTTGCGGTTTATGACAAATTGTATGAGGTTCATGTATTTGTATTTACCTTTTTTCTATTAATGTGAATGACCTTTGAAACTGAAAGGCTGATAAAAAAACTAATCGTTTTTAAAAGGATTTCACCCTGATTCAAAACTGCTAAAGGAATTAAACCGCCAGGTTTTTACAGAAAGCATCAGAGTTCGTTTGCTTAATTGTAACTGGTTATCCATAGTATAAAACAATGATTCGGTTAATTTCCGCGCAATCCATCCATAACAGAATAAACACAAGGTATCACCACCAGGGTTAATAAAGTTGAGGTGATCAATCCGCCGATAACGGCAAGCGCCATGGGCGCTCTCAACGCGGCTCCCTCGCCAAACCCAAAAGTCAATGGCAGTAACGCTAAAATTGTGGTTAAACTGGTCATGATAATCGGACGAATTCTCCGCTGACCAGCTTCAATGATCGCTTTTTCGCGGGAGCTGCCACCCCGTCTTATTTGGCTAATCGCGTCCACTAAAATAATGGAATCGTTAACCGCTATTCCCGCCAACATAATTATTCCGATGAAAGCCATAATAT
>NBLI01000081.1 GCA_002084535.1 Candidatus Zhuqueibacterota bacterium 4572_119 | reverse complement strand
GTTTTTACCTTTTTAGAGTTGACTCATTAATGCAATAAGCAATATAAAACGGGGGGGGATTTGACTGTTATTTTTACCTAAAGCTACAGGTATTATTATGAAGCGATTATTAAAAGTTGGCAGCATTATTTTATTTGTGACGTCCCTTTTTTCAATTAAACCGGTTTTCCCGCAGACAGAAAAAGAATTACAGGAACTTTTGTACCCAACAAAAAAGGATTCTGCCATTGATAGTACTTTGACAGAAACTAAAAATTTAATAATCAATCCTGATGAAATGGTTCACGTCCCCGCTGGGAATTTTATTATGGGCAGTGAGGATTTTGAAATTGATGAACGTCCGGTGCGCGAAGTTTTTATCGATGAATTCTGGATCGATAAATATCCGGTCACCAATTCACAGTATGCCCGTTTTCTAAATCAATTTAAAGATTTTTACCCCAATCGAATTGATGAAATTGCCAAGTATATCGATCTCAATAATGAATACGTAAAAATTGTCCTTCAACAAGATTTGTACCTGTCAATTTCTGATTATGAGAATCACCCGGTAGTTCATGTATCCTGGTACGGAGCTGACGCTTACGCGAAATTTTATGATAAGCGGCTGCCCACTGAAGCGGAATGGGAAAAAGCCGCCCGCGGTATCGATGGTAAACTCTATCCATGGGGAAATGAAATTGACAGTTCCCGGGCTAATTATTGGGATAGCAAAGACCCATTTAACGATAATACGAGCCCTGTGGGATTTTATAACGGTCAGATGTATGAAGGATTTCAAACACAAAACAGCCACAGCAGTTTTGGCGCGTACGATATGGTGGGGAACGTGAGGGAGTGGGTAGCGGATTGGTATTTAAGAAATTATTATTCTAATAGCAGGAATATCGATCCACAGGGTCCGGAAAACGGCAGCCAAAAGGTGGTGCGTGGTGGTGGGTTTTTATTTCATAAAAAAGAATTACGCGCTACATTGCGTTACTCTTTGGAGCCGGATAATACCAGGCAATTTATTGGTTTTCGTTGCGCAAGCTCTGTTAATCCAAAAATTAAATAAGACACAAAGTGATATAATTTTCCCTATAAAAAAGAAAATCCCTGTTTGAGTCAGGGATTTTCTTTTTTTTAGTCCTGCAAAATTTATTCAGAAATTACGTAAGCTTTTTTAATGTAATCCAGCTTTGGGAAGTTCTTTTTTAAATATTTATTTCCTTCCCGCATGATTTTGGCTTGACTGGGTCCACTGCCTCTGGGCGCTCCATCGCCATAACCTTTATAAAGATTATCTACCACATCCATTCCCTCGATTACTTTTCCGATTGGCGAAAAACCTTGAGCATCCAAACCAATATTATCGCTATAATTGATATAAAGTTGAGTCGATCTTGAATCTGGGATGCCTTTTTTCGCGAAGGTCACATATCCTCTTTTATTGCTCGCAACAACAGAGTCATCAGGGATTGATTTCGTTGACCAGACTTTGATCACCTCTGGGTCGCCATGATAACCAAACTGCGCCATAAAATCACCAATTACGCGAAAGAAACGAACATTGTTGTAGTAAGAATGATTGGCAAGATAATATAACCGGTCTGCGCCATTGGGAGACCACGTCCGGTAAACCTCGATAATAAAATCGCCTTTTGATGTCTCAAATTTGACTTTGTAAGTTTCCGGTGCTGGGGCTTTCAGCTCGGCTTCATCATACCTCAGTTACTGGTGGTAGACAGAGATGTCGTACACTTCAACTAAGTAATAAATTGTGCCATCAACAACTATATTTATTGATTTTATAGATGAGTCCATTCTAAAAACCAGGTATTTTAAGATTTATCATAAATTTAGGTGCTATAACTTCAATATAAACAGTTTTTGTTTTGATTGAAAAATACGTGGTTTTTACCTTTTTAGAGTTGACTCATATAAGGAAAAAACAATGATTAATCAAGTCCATCAACACATCCTGGACGAGTTACAGCAAAGCGCGCGAACCGATACAATTTTTGTTGTAACCGCGGTTCTTTTTAACCTCATCGTGTTGGCAGTAAACTCGGCAGTTGCCGGAAGCGCGATTTCTAAAAATCCTAATCCGAGTGACGATTTTGTATTGATTATTTTTATGGGTATTATGGTAAACAGCGTGGCTATTACCGCATTGCTTACCGGAAGAAGCACCAGGGAAAAACTTCTCGATGGTCTTATTGTTATGTATCAGGATAATGAGGTGGATAAATATTATGATTCATCTTTATTGTCAAATTATGGGAAAAGATATCTTTCCTTTTCAATTGTAATTTTGAGTCTTGCTCTTACTTCAATTGCTGTTCCATTAGTAATTCGATTGTCTTAAAACCAACCCGGAGGAAAAAATGAAGAAAAAAAAGTTTAATTCCAAAATATTGATTCTTTTTTTAATTCTCACATTAACGAGTTGCGCTTCGTTTAAGTCATCTATTAAAGGCAAATTTATTACTCCTTCGATAAAGAATTATGGGGCAGAACGGGTCAGTGTGTTTTTCATTTTTAGCCATCAACGACAGACAAAAGGGTTCGATGCGATTCCAAAGCTGGACAACAAATATCAGCGGATCAGCGGATTTGATGATTTCTTTCAGGATGCGTTGAACGAATTCAGTAATATAAAAAATTACTCAACTTTTACCGAATATGCCTCTGATGTCAATGAACCCAAAAGGCGCGCGCTCAAGGACAGCCTCTGGCAAACTCATGATTACATTATCAAAATGAAATTTAAAAGAGAAAAGTCTTTTTCCAAATACTTTTTGGGGGTCATCGCATCAACAGCAACAGTGACTTTATTGCCAATTCCGTACACAAATTCATATTCAGTCGATGTTGAAGTTTTTAATTCAGCGGGGCAATTACTTGGAAATTACTCCCGGAAATCTTCCATTGTAAAATGGGTGCAGTCATTATTGATATTTATGTACCCGTTTCATCCTGAGAAAAGAAAAAGAGAGGAAATTTATGTGGAGTTTCTGCACGATATTTTTAAACAAATAGAAACTGAGAAAATTTTAATAAAGCAGTAACTATTTGGTGTCTGACCGAAATCTCATGATTTGCTGATAAACGTGCCAGTCGCTTCTGTCATAGATTAGACTTAACTAATAATTTTAAAATAACTAACATTGTTTTTGAAGTGCCTGGCACGCCGTTTTCGTTCACTAATTCCAGTTAAATTGTCATTGTCCAGTTGTTCAGATTTTCATTTCTCCAAAAGCGTGTTTTTCAAAATCAGCTATCAATCACCGGGAAACGAAACGCGGGAATGTAACCGCAACCTCATTTGAAGGCGGGCTCTCATTGTTTAACCGGTTAAGAGCCGTTATCACGTAATATGAAGTTTTTTCCGGGTGCGCTCCCATGTCCAGATAGGAATAAACCGGCTTTGATGTAATATGAATTAAATTTTCCGCCTGAAGAACATCAACAGGTGATTTGTCCGACCGGAAAATATTGTAACGGTAAACATTGGTGGAATCGACCAAACTATCAGGCTTTTCCCACGACAATAAAACCGCACCAGAAGGTTGAATCTCAAACTGTAAATTTCGCGGATCCATTGGGGGACTGTTCTTTTTCCAGGGTAGTGGCGGAAAGTTGGCTAAATACTGAAAGCCATTATTTTCCAATTGAGCCATTGCCTTTTCCAATCCAGAATAACTGAAAAAAACCATGCCGTTTCCACCGTCCCTGGAAATTGCCACCTGTTTTAAAACTTCATCCACTGCCCAGTTGTCCGCGCCTAATTTGTTAATCGATATTCCAGGAAAAATATAACGCTCATGAATATAATGTTTTAACCATTTCTCTGTAATTTCACCAAATGGCGCTGTAGGATGATCCGTCTGCCAGTAAATCATCGGGGCAATAAAATCGATTTTACCTTCCTTAATCCATTGGAGAGCGTCTTGATAAACAACGTGATAGCCGTTCCAGATGCTGTAATCATATTTCCCAATTACGGCTGCTGATATTTTTAGCCACGGTTTTATGCTATTCGCTGTGTCATAAAATTTGCGTACAAATTTATTGATATTTTCCCGCTGCCAGTCGGCCCAGCTCAGATTTTTCGGATTTCCGTTTGGCGAGTTAAATAATTTCAAGCTTGTCGGATCCATTGAATATCCCAGTTCCGGGGAATTTTCAGGATAGCGGATATAGTCAAAGTGAAAGCCATCGATGTCATAATTTCTAATAATGTCCAAACAAACATCATGAACATATTGCCTGGCTTCGGGTATGCCCGGACTCAAGTTTACGTAATGGGAAGATAATGGCATTGCTTTCCCGTTTTTTCCATGAATTAACCATTCAGGATGGGAGTTGTAAAGTTGTTCCGGTTTCGTGTGAGGTGGGGGAGAAGTACCACGCCAGGCAGGAAATGTATTGATCCAGGTATGCAATTCCAAGCCGCGATCATGAGCTTGTTGGATGGCAAATTCCAAAGGATCCCAACCCGGATCTTTGCCCAGTTCACCGGTGAGTAAATCAGACCAGGGTTCGTGTTGTGATTGGTAAAACGCGTCACCGTTACCACGAATTTGAAACAGGACAAAATTTAGCCTGGCTTGTTTTACGCGATCGAAAATTTCAATGATTCTCTGCTTCATTGCTTCGGGATTATTAGTTAAATCCGCCCGCGCCCACTCCCATCGTGTGACCCAGATGCCGCGTGCTTCTTTGGTTCGGTCATATTTTATTGGTGGTCGTTTACAGCCAAAAATTATTAATAAAATCATCAATGTCCACAAAACTAATTCTCGAATATTGCCGCGCATAGAAATTCCTTCTGCTTTAGTGATTGGTTCTTTGTTTTTTGTGATTAGTGAAAGGTATCCAGCCTTCTACATCCAATTTACTGCTTTTATTATCAATTATCAAAAACGCGGAATCGAGTATCGAGAATCCAATATCCGCTGCCAATTATTAAAAAGGTAAAAAATAAAATATGAAATGAATTAAACTTTTTCCAAATAATGCCCGCCTTTTGACTCGATAATTTTTAACCAGATGGCAAAGATGAAACCCAGGAAACTTAATCCGGCGAACATGATCATGGCTGGATTATAGCTGTTAAAACGAGTATGAATTGAAGCAACCGCTAACGGGAATGCAAACAAGCCAATGTTTTGTACCATTGCGATAATACCATAAGCGGTTCCCAGATGCTGTTCTTTCACCATTAATGGAAGTGCTGGCCAGAGAGCTGCCGGAACAAGTGAAAATGACATACCCAATACAACCATTGGAATCCAGGGATTGATATCGGTATATGCCATTGAAATATGGGTTGGTATCATAGCCAGCGAGCCGATAATCAGCATTGTCGCTCTTTTCCCGATTCTATCAATTATCGCGCCAAAAATCCAGGTAGTGAACATGGAAATAGTAACAAGGATACTGGCAATTCTACCAGCATGAATGTTGTTGTAACCATACCGTTCAATAAAGAAATCTGTAGCAGCCCCCTGAAATGGAAAAATAGCCGAGTAATATGTCATACAAAGCAAACTGATTACCCAAAAGGCTAATGGCAGCTTCACAGCTTCTTTTATTTTGAATGTCTCATCTTCACCTTCTTCAGATATGGTTACAATTTTCTTTTTCTCACCAATGTTGTCCAATAAAGCGTAAAGAAAAGTAATAGCTAACCCAAAAATATTGATACCAGCAACTATCCACAGGGTGGTGCTTAAAGAAAGGTTATCTGCCATCCAGGGTAATCCGTTTAGCGCTGCCCATGTTCCACCGCGGCAAAGGAATAAATTCACTCCAAACGCCATAGCTAATCCGCGCCCTTTGAACCATTTGGCAAGTATTTTATTCATGATGACATAATACGCTTCTGCGCCGATGCCAAACAAAAAACGACCGATAAGCATGATCGTGAAATTTTCAGTAGCAGTGAGAATTGTTCCAAAAGTAAATGCCGCGGTAAAAAGAATGGCGGATTTTTTAACTCCTAATTTGTCTGCCAGCATGCCGCCAAAAACGACAAATAAAATTACTGGAATTGAATAGATGCTGTATAGCCAATATGCCTGATAATCGGTGAATCCTAACTCGGCTTTTAATTGAGGAATAAGTGGGCCAATGCAATCATAAGCAAAATAACTTGCTGAAGCCGCAACGGAGATAAATACAAGCGCTGAGTATGCTAAAAAATAAATATAGAGTTTGGAATATTTTGGGGCGGCCAGATCGTTCATCCTATTACCTTTCAGGTTAGTGAAGAAATATGATATTGTCAATCGAAATTAATGAGAATCAATTTATTTTAATAAAATGAGAATGTCAAGGTAATTTTTAGTCTGATAAGAAAATGTGACATTTTTTTAACCTGATTATAGTTAATTCTTGACATTCTAAATTTGAATTATTATATTATCTCGATATTGTTACAAATGTGATAATATTAATAGACAATAGATTAAATCAATTTGGTGTATATGCGGTTTAGAAAACAGCAGCCTCAAATATCCGGGTACCGGGAGAGTAATACTGTAAAAATCTCCCTGGCTATTCTTGTCCTAATTGCTGCCGGATTCATATTACATCTTTTACAATCAGTTTTTAAGCCTCTCTTCATCGCAATTATTCTGTCCTATATATTTGAACCGATGATCACATTAATGCGCCGCGTTAAAATCCCAAAATTTATTGCGATTGTCGTCGTTCTGGTGATTACTTTTATTTTTTTCTATTTAATCGGTTTGATTCTATATTCAAATGTTAATACTTTTTCCGAGGAATTCCCAAAATACCAAAGTAAATTTAATGAACTATATTTAAAGATCATCGGTATGCTTCAGATTCCCCATGAAAGTTTGGTGAAATATTATTCTGAGGTTAGCTGGGGTGAACTCCTTCAAAAGTTATCAATTCCATCGATTCTATCTGCAAGCGTCGGCTCTTTTATAAATTTTATTGCAAACTTGTTTTTGATACTGCTTTTCACTGTTTATATATTACTTGGCAGGGAACATTTGCTTGCCAATATCGCGAAAGCATTTCCAAAAAGATCCAAAAAAATTGATACGGTGATGGCGAATATCAATGAAGGTATTCAAAGATATTTTTTTACAAAAGCACTTATTAGTCTTGGCACAGGTATTAGCGCGACAGTGATATTGTTATTGTTTGGCGTGGATTTCGCCTGGGTTTGGGGCTTGCTGACGTTTTTATTAAATTTTATTCCCAATATCGGTTCCGTCATTGCCTCTGTGCCGCCGATTTTAGTCTCTATTTTTCAATTTGGTGGTTTTTTTCCTGGTTTGTGGGTCGCGATTCTTTTGATCTCCGTCCAGGTAACCTGGGGCAACATTGTTGAACCGGCAATCATGGGTAAAAGCCTGAATATGAGCCCGCTGGTGGTTATTTTTTCGCTCATTTTCTGGGGTTTTGTCTGGGGATCAATCGGGATGATTTTAGCAGTTCCGATTTCATCGACTATTCAAATTATTTGCCGTAATATTGACGCTCTAAAGCCAATCGCTATTTTAATAGCTGATGAATAATTAGTGCTTGAATGAAAACTATTAAACAGTGTCATTTCGAGCGAAGCGAAGCGAAGTCGAGAAATCTATATGTCCCGATAAATTAATGGCTTAAACAGATTTCTCCCCCGCAAAGCATGATCGAAATGACAAATACTGGGATTTTCGTTCAGATACTAATTAGCAATAAGTTTCCCTGGATGTTGAAAAAAGCTATGCAAATTATTGCCTAATAAACATTGAAAATAGTTGCACATTTTTAATATTATTAGTGTTTTAATTAATTTCGAAGAAGCTCTAACTTTTTGTATATAAATGAATTGAATGCTGAAATATTATTGTTGGAATGATAATTGCAAATATGCACCGTTTGTGAAAATGTTTTGGAAAAGCCAATAATATATTCGGCATAAAAGCTATATAATTTTAATTTTTACAAATAACAACCAATTATATTTAAACCCTGCCTTGATTCAAACAGGAATAAAATAAATTTATTAGACTCGATGGCGTCTGAAGAAAATTCTAAATCTCGGTTTACGCGAATTCGCCCGAAAGGAGAAATCAACATAGCCAATTGCTTATTAGGATTTGTTGATGTTTTAATTTCATTTGGTTTAGAAGATAAACTTTTGACAATTTTCGTTTAAACACTAAATAGAGGCAGAGATTCGTCAAAAAACGAATCTGATTTTATTTGAGCAAAATTATTTTTTGAATCATGAGATTCCAGTATCCACCAAAAATTGCTGGAACTGGAATGACACAACGTAACTAATTGTATTTTAAGCTAATAGTTACCTGCTAATTGCTAAAAGCTTTTTCAAATTGTTTAAGCAAATTTCTTTCCTTGAAAATCGGGATCGAAATGACAACAACAGGAGTTTTCGTTCAGATACTAAATAAACTGATTTACTAAATTATAATCCAAAATGTATGGAAGGAGGTGGTGAGTTACAAAATATTTCTTTAAATAATAAAATCCAAAAACTACAAGGAGGTGAATGCCAAAAAAATATTCGACAATTTTAGGTTACCCAAACTTTAAATTCATTTTCTTATTTTTTACGAGAAATTAAACGGAGGAATCATGAACAAAAAGATTTTGGTTGTTTTCATGATATTAATGTTGGCGCCAACGCTGATTTTTGCAGGTGTTACCGGCAAAATTACTGGTAAGATCGTTGATAAGGATACCGGTGAACCATTGCCAGGCGTTAATGTGATGCTGAAAGGTACGATGATGGGAGCAGCTACAGACATTAATGGTATTTACATTATGTTGAATGTTCCTATCGCTACCTATACAGTCGAAGCGACCTACATTGGTTATAAAACGGTTAGTATCAGTAATATTCGCGTCCACGCTGACCTCACGACTGAAGTCAATTTTGATTTGCCGACGACAGTCCTCGAAGGTGAGATGGTCAGCATTGTTGCTGAACGACCACTCATTAACAAAAACGTAACCAATACAGTCAAAACTCTGCAAGCGGATGATTTAAAAAATATCCCCATGAGAGGTGTAGAAACAGTGATGAACCTCTCTTCCGCAGTTGTTAATGAAGGCGGTAATCAACATGTCCGCGGTGGACGTGGTGAAGAGAATGTCACCTATGTTGACGGAGTTATGACTTCATTACTAGCCAATGGTACAACTAACGCTTTGACAGTTATCAACAATGCTATCGAAGAATCAAACTTTCATGCTGGTGGTTTTAATGCTGAATATGGTTTTGCTAATTCCGGAGTACTGCTTACCACAACCAAATCCGGTGGCTCTGAATACCATTTCAGTTTAGAAGGCATTTCAGATGAAGTTTTCAAAAATAACGATGGAAAGACTCTGGGAACTCAATCCTGGGGCTACAATACTTATACATTCACCGCCGGTGGACCAATTCCATTAGTTGAGGACAATAAATTAAGGTTTTTCCTTGC
>NBLI01000080.1 GCA_002084535.1 Candidatus Zhuqueibacterota bacterium 4572_119 | reverse complement strand
GTATCAAGCACCATGATTAATTAGAGTGATTGTTCAAATTTGAAGCAACACCACAATTCATTGTGGTGGAAAAAAATGAACAAAAAGCCGCTATTTAACCGCTTCAGCGGTTTCAAGATATTACTTTGATTTCGACCCTGTGATCGGATACTTTATGATATATATAAATACATGGCAATTAATGTCTTACCTGATATAGCTGAAAATTATTAGAAAATCTTGAGAAAATTTTCTATAGTCTATCAACAATACCCAACCGTGGTCATGCTCCGCCAGAACTTGAACAAATTGGAATTTTTGAATATAAAGAAATTCATTATAAACCGTATAGGATTATTTATCAAATAATAGAAACAAATATTTAGGTACATTGTATAATATTAGATAGTCGTCAAAATTTCCAACAACTATTACAAGAAAGGCTGTTACGGTAAAAGCCTGTTAATCGGGTAGCCGGGGACTCCCCCCGTAACTTCATGGCGATGCCAGGCGTACAGCCTATTACCATTTAACTTGTACTTGAAAAGGAGAATTTGTTTTGTTTGTTAGTTTAGCCAGATCTAAAACAATCAAAGTAGCCTTATCGGTTTTTGCGACCTTATTGATTCTTTGGATGAGCAATATCAGGGCTGAAGAGAAAGGTCAGCTGTCATACCCGGAATTGGGAATCACTACGTCCTTCCTTATCATAAATCCTAGCATAGGTTACTGGTGGGGGCGAACAGGAGTTCGTTTTTCAGGGATGTACTTAAACAAGGACCTTCACGAGTTTCATCTCAATATCGGTTATGGGTTATATGACTCAAAGAAAGTGCAGCATAGTATCAACCTTTTAACAAGCTGGGTTGTTGGTAGCGATCCAGGTGCGGATTACAGGTATGGGGCAACAGGTATCGCGTATGGTCTTAATTACAGGGGTTTTTTTCTTGAGATAGGGCTTGCGCATCCATGGAGAGACGACCTTGGCAACCTTGCTAATGACCCTGTTGTTCCCTGTGGTTATTTGGGATATATCTATCGCTTTAGGTAGAATTAATAATCGCCGTTTTAAAATAGGGAAAACCGAGCCATTGAATCGAATAGATTCTTCATACACGCTGAAACATCTGCTTGTTTTCAGAGCGATTTCACCCGCCGCTTCGCTCTGGGCGACCATCCTGATGCATGCGTTAGCTTACTCTCCTTCAAAACGGTGCCCGAAAAATCCCTTCTTCTGTCACAATTTCCGTAATCAACTCAAACGGTGTTACATCGAAAGCCGGATTATAGACTTTAATATTTTCCGGTGCTGTCCTTTTTCCGAAGCCAAATGTAATTTCTTCTGCCGCGCGTTCTTCAATGGGAATGTCTTTTCCTGAATTAATATTCAGATCAATGGTGGAAGTGGGCGCCACGACATAAAATGGTATTTGGTGAAATTTCGCCAGCACCGCTAAGTTATACGTTCCAATCTTGTTGGCAGTGTCACCATTTGCCGCGATCCTGTCAGCTCCTAACATCACGCAGTCCACCCAGCCTTTTTTCATTACAAAAGCAGCCATGCTGTCGCAAATCAGGGTAACATCGATGTTCGCTTTTTTCAGTTCCCTTCCAGAATACGGAATGCTTCATCTAAAAGCAGTTTTTTTATTTTTGGCATATCTCGATTGTTCTTCAAAACCGCCCGCATACGGTCCAATGCCCAAAATAAATTCACAGCCGTGGGACGTGTTGCTGCTAATTCTTGAATTATTACTTCCAATTCTTTTTTAAAGGCGTCATATTTTTCTATTCGGCTTTGATTGGCACCGAGACAAACCCCGAATGCTCCGGCGATTCCGATCGCTGGCGCGCCCCTGATTTTCAGCTTTTTTATGGCGTCCGCCAATTCGCGATAATCAGAAATTTTTAAATATAATTCTTCATCGGGCAATTTAGTTTGATCTATGAGAATTACGCTGTTATCTTTCCAGTCTATTGTTTTAACCACCAAAATAAACTCCTTAGTTTATCTGTTAAATTTAAAAAAGGTATGGTCGAACACAGATTAAGCAGGTAAGCCACAGAGGGGAATTTTAATCGCTAATCAGTCAGAATCAACTTTTCGATAAATATTTTTCAAACAACATCCGGGCGATCTTTTCCGAACTGCCCACATTTTTCATGACAATTTCTTTCGCTCTATTACCATATTTGGCGGCGAATTCGGGTTCAAGAAAAAGCCTGACTGACAAATCAGATATTTGTTTTATTGAACCAACTTTTATCGCTGCTTCATGTGCCAGCAAATTTTCCGCTTCCATTGAATTATTCATTTTCGGTCCAAAAAGTATTGGCACTCCGTAAATAGCAGGCTCCAGCACATTGTGAATCTTTGTATAAAAACTGCCGCCCACAAAGGCGACCTTCGCGAATGAATAGATGTTTGCCAATAATCCAATTTGATCGATGATCAAACATTGAACAGAATCATTCTCGCTGGCAAGCGCTGACAAACAGACACATCGCAAACCATTTTCACGGCAAGTCTTTTTTATTTCTTCAATTCGTTTTTTATAAGGTTCATGCGGCGCGATAATTAGAAAAGCATTTTCAACTTTGCGCGTGATATTTTGAAACGCGGGGATAATAAATGCCTCATCTTCCTCCCAACTGCTTCCGCATACGAATATATTTTTATTTTTAAATATTGGATGACCGGAAATCTCTTTAAAATTATTGGACAGTTTGGAACGTTCAAAAACCTGATCGTATTTTGTATCACCAACATTCACGATCTTTTCAACCTCGCCAGTCAATTCGCGAAATTTTTCTGTTTCATTTTCGGATATGGTGAGAATTTTTGTCATTTGGCGGTACAAAGTTCGGGTCAAAGTTTTTAGCACCGGAAACGTATAAGTAGATTTATTTGGGAGTGACGCGTCGATTAATAACAATGGTATATTTTCTTTCCAAATTCGCCACACAAAATTAGGCCAAATGTCATGTCGAATGATCACTACCACTTGCGGAGAAATTAATGAAATAAATCGCTTCATTTGGAAAAAACCGTCGATGGGCAGGTAACATATTATATCGATTGGGGGTTCAAGTTTGATATTATCATACCCGGAAGGCGAAAAAACCGTTACTATTAAGCACAGCCTGGGATTGATTTTTTTTAAATGCTGAAGTACAGGTCTGGCTTGTAAAAATTCTCCATACGAAGATACATGAAATAATATCTTGGGCTGGTTGTTGTCAAATTTGGGTAAGGCTTTTTTGATGTATTGAAATGTGTTCTTTCTACCTGTTAATCCACGGCGAATTTTTGTATTAAACAGGCTGATAAAATTAGCCAATAAAAAGGCAAGGGGAAAAAATAAAATATTATAAACTAATAGTAATAAACGAAACATAGCTTCTCCGGGTACCACAACAACAAATCGAATATTTCTCGCAATCAACATTTAAAATTTCAGGCACAAAACAATATTTATTCAGATCACGCTGCTAAATTTAATCCAAACCTTTCAGCGTCCTGAAATTTTTTCCGATTAAAACAGTGACATCCACCTCCCTTTCCGCATTTAGCTGATGGATTGTCCATCTTCTTTCCACGCCAATCAGGGCAGCGATTTTTGACGCGTTGCTCGCGTTCTCATTTTTCCGGTCTATTACAAGGGTTGTTTGTATGGAATAAATATTCTTATTCACAAGGTAATTGCCATAATACACAACATCAACATTATTATCTCTGAGAAACTCTGACATTTTTCTGGCAACATCTTTTTCACCGCACGCGTTAAACACTTCAACTTTTAATCGTTTGGACTGCACCTGGGGACTGATACTGGTAAACACCGTAACGGTGGAGTTGTCCTTCAAACTTGAGATTTGCAGTTCATGCAGAACCCATGAAACCGCAAAAAGAAGGTTCACGCCTATCAATAGAAATAAAAACAGTGATATGAAAAATCCTTTTAAACCTTCCATTAATTTTTTGTCTTTTTTTGATGCGATGCCCGCTCTCCCCTAGATAAAAAATAACCGAGGAAAAACTCGGCTATTTATATTTTAAATAAAGGTTAATACATTTTTTTTAGTTTATTTTACTCTTCATCCCATAAAGATGACTGGCGGGGAAATCCATAAGGTCTGTTATAATATTGCCGGTTATACAATCCTGGACCTGCATTATATTGAAATAGCAGTTCAAAATTTTTACTCGGTTGATACCTGAGTTCCGCACCCGACAGGAAAAATCCATTCTGAAAAGCCGGATGATCTTTGGCAATAGAATTGTGAGGAAAGTTCTGAACGCCCCATTGAACTGTCAAAGCCAGCGGGGATGCAATCTGGTATCGCAATGTGTTTAAATATAAATTCTGAGCGAGTCCCTGACCACCCATTGAAAGATATGACATAGAAACACTATGAGATATTGAAATCTTTGACGGATCAAATATACTTAATCCCAAAAAAGAATCCTGCGTTGGTCGCATCAATTCATTTCTGATCTGGATTGGATTATCTTGTTTTTTCAATTGTCCCATTACAAGAGAAGGGATTATCAAAACAAACAATAGGATGAAATGTGTTTTCTTCATTTTAAAATGTCCTCCTCGACTGACTTTTAATTTCTCTACAAATTAAATAAATATTTATTTAAAGTCAATAACTTTTTTGGTGATTTTTTTTATCCACATTCACAATAAAAAACTTGATTTTTAAATAATTATTTATTAAATTAAAAATTCAATTGAGCATTTAACCACGAGGAAGCAATGGAGGATAGCTCGGCAATAATCAGGAATGATATCTCCTGCTTTAAACTATCTTCAATTTTGATGATGAAAATTATTATTTAATAGAAAATATGTGTGCCGTTGGTTTAAAAGTAATTTAAACCAGTGGCATTTTTTTTGCCATATTATTGGTATTTGTTTCAATCATATTTACAGAATTTAGAGTTTGGATGTTCTGATGTTTGACTAACTATAATATTTATAGGTATTACGTAGGGCGTTAATTTAACATTAGGCGCGATAATTAATTAACATTGCCAGACAAATTAGATATTAATTCGCTAATCTATTGTATCACTCTGAAACTCTCATGTTCTTACAAAAAATAATGATTATTTGGAGGAAGCTGAATGTATGCGGTGATCATGGCTGGTGGGGTCGGGACGAGGTTTTGGCCACGAAGCCGATTAAAAAGACCAAAGCAACTGTTATCAATTTTTGAGCAAAACACATTAATACAAAGCACAGCAAATCGTCTGAAAAATCTTGTGGACGACAAAGATATTTTTGTAGTAACAACAAAGCCTCAAACAGAGGAGTTAAAAGAGCAGCTTCCATTTATTGATTCAAAAAACATCATTGTTGAACCCAAAGGTAAAAACACCGCGCCGTGTATTGGGCTTGCCGCGATCATGCTCAAACAACTCGATCCTGACGCGGTGATGGCGATTTTACCCGCTGACCATAAAATTGAAAAAGCTAGTAAATTCAGAGAAGTATTAGCAGCCGCGGAACAGTTCGCGCTTAAAAAAGATTGTCTTGTTACAATCGGAATTCATCCCACTTATCCCTCGACCGGTTATGGCTATATTCAATATAATGGAAAAGAGGATGAAATCAACAACATACCGGTTTACAGTGTCAAAACATCAACAACGTACCGGTTTACAGTGTCAAAACTTTCGCTGAAAAACCTGATTTTAAAACTGCTGAAAGATTTATTCAAAGCGGAGATTTTTTGTGGAATAGCGGAATGTTCGTTTGGAAAGTAAAGACGATTCTTTCCGAGATTGAAGAATCTTTACCCGAATTGTACGATGGTCTGCTCGATATAGAAAAACACCTTGGCACAGACACAGAAGCAGAGGTTATCCACAAAGTATATTGTCAAATTAAAAACATTTCCATTGACTACGGCGTCATGGAACATTCAGCGAATGTTTTTGTTTTGAAAGGTGATTTTTCCTGGAATGATGTGGGAAGTTGGGAAGAAGTATATAAAATTTCCAGGAAAGATTCAAACGAAAACGTGGTAATTGGTGATCATTTATTGTTGGATACAAATGGTTGCCTGATCGATTCCAAAAATCAATTCATTGCGACAATTGGTTTAGAAAATCTAATCATTGTAGAAACAGAAGACGCTCTTCTCATTTGCCCACGAGACAGGGCGCAGGAAGTAAAGGAATTGGTCGACGCTATGAAGCGTAAAAAAATGGATCAATATTTATAATGGAGACGAGATGAAAAATGAAAATGTGCTCCAGGCATTTGAAAATTTGGTTGAAAAACTATCCATTGATCTTCGCTACGAAAAAGGGGATTTTTCCGGTGGTCTTTGCCGAATGCCCGAAAAAAACATTCTAATAATTAATTCTCGGTTACCGGAAGAACAGAAAGTCAGGCTCATTGCCGCTGAACTTAGCATGATGGAATTAAATCATATCTATATTCGACCGGCTTTGAGAGAAATAATGTTTGAAACTGAACAGACAAATACAAAAATATTATAAGGATTGATTATATGACAAATGAAGATTTATTAATTTATTTTGATGAACAATTGTTTCTACCAGATTTGCTGGCTAAGACAAAAGACGACTTGTTTGAAGAAATTGTGGATCAATTCGTCAAAGTCAAGTATTTAAAAAGCAGAGAAATTGTACTGGAAATGCTACGCCAACGTGAAAAACTGGGTAGTACAGGCGTTGGAAAAAACGTGGCAATCCCGCATGGTCGCACTACTTCGGCGTCTGATATTATGATAGCATTCGCAAAATCAAAGAATGGAATTGAATATGATGCTATTGATGGAAAACCAGTGAACCTGATTTTTATGATTATCGCGCCGCCCCAGGATGAGAACAACATGTATCTTCCTTTATTGGGGAAAATGGTGGAAGTCCTTAATAAATCAAAGAACAGAAATAAGCTTATGCAGGCGGAAACGTTTGATGAGTTTATGGAAATACTTTCGAAAGGGTAAAATATTGGAAAAGAAACAATTGGACCTCCTGGTCGCACTTCAGGATTTGGATATGATGATTGAAGAAATTTCTGAAATGAAAAGACTTGGATTTAGCGCTGACCGTGAGGATGAACTTTTAAAAGCGCGCGAAGATCTGGCTGCAAAAATTAAAAAGCCGTTATTGTATAGTTATGAAAAATTAAAGAAACGATATAAAAGAGCAATCGTCCCGGTAAAAGAAGACAATACTTGTCTTGGTTGCTTTATCAGGCTGCCTACTTCCATGTCTTCCATCGGGAGAACTGATGAGGAGGTTATTTATTGTGAAGGCTGTGGAAGAATACTTTACTGGTTGACATAAAAAAACTCCAGCATCCCGATTATCCGGGACCTGGAGTTGTTAAAATTAATTCAGCTATAATATTTGTCGCTGGTATTAATAATTTTTTAATTCCCCAATCACCTCTTCAACAGCTTTTAAGATATCTCTGTTTTTTACGGCTTCCATCATATTGTTGTGATCCTTATATAAGGGTCTGTCAACATCTAAATGTTCCACAACTTTTCTGACAGCCCCATGTCCTGCCCGCGAGCCTTTTCCCGGTGTAAAATCTCTAAAATCCAGTGCCTGAGCGGCAGCGATAAACTCTATCCCTAAAACACCGTAGGCATTGTCGATAATTTGTCTGGTTTTTAAAGCGGAATTCATTCCCATGCTGACAAAGTCTTCCTGGTCAGCAGCCGCGGGAATCGACTGAATGGAAGCTGGTGTGGAAAGTATTCGTTGTTCAACGATCATCATATCGGCTGTATATTGACTGAGCATGTGCCCGGAGAACATTCCGGCTCCTTTGGTCAAAAACGCCGGCAGCCCAACGCTCAAAGCGGGATTCAGCAAACGATTGAGGCGTCTTTCGGATATAACGCAAGCCATAGTAACAACCGCTCCCATCATGTCCAACGGCACACTTATCGGTGAACCCTGGAAATTGGCGCCTGTTAAAACCACATTGTCTCGCGGCAGAAAAATAGGATTATCACCAACGCCGTTTAATTCGATTTCAAACTGGCTGCGTGTCCAGCGCAACTGGTCGCGCGCGGCGCCAAGGACTTGGGGCGTGGAACGCATACTGTATGCGTCCTGAACCTTGACCTTTATTTTCCCGGACAAAAGGTCAGAACCTTCAACAATTCTCTTTATGTTTTCCGCTGATGTAACAGCGCCCTGAAATCCTCTTAGTTTATGCAAGCGAACATCGTAAGGCTTGAGGTTTGCCATGAGCGCTTCCAATGTCATGGCAGCCGCTATTTCCGCCTGTTTTAAAAGTCTTTCCACTTCATATATTTGAATGCAGCCTTTGCCAACAATTAAATTACTTCCGTTAATCGCCGCGAGACCATCTCTCGCGTGCAGACCCGGTATCGGGATCCCCGCTTTTCTTAAAGCGACATTTCCAGGTAATCTTTCTCCCTGGTAGAATGCTTCGCCTTCCCCCATAAGCAAAAGAGCAATTTGGCTCATTGGCGCCAGGTCTCCGCAAGCACCAACACTTCCCTTGCTGCATACAACAGGTGTTACGTTTTTGTTGAGCATGTCGATATAAGTTTGTGTGATTTCCGGTCGGCATCCAGAGTGACCATTGGCGTGGACATTGATTCGCGAAAGCATGGCTGCCCGGACATCTTCGATGGGAACAGGTTCACCAATTCCAGCGGAATGGTTATAAATCAGGTATTTTTGAAATTGCTGTACTTGTTCATCATCCAAAAGAACTTCTGAAAATTCGCCGATACCCGTATTAATTCCATACATAACTTCCTTCTCTTCAATCTTCTTTTCAAGAAACGCCCGGCATGTTTTAATTCTTTCCAACGCGTCAGCATGAAGTTCAACTTTCTCCTTGCCATAGGCAACATTATATACATCTTCGATTGTAAGGTCATTGCCTGTAATTTTAATAGCCATTTTACCTCCAATTTAAAATATAAATAGTGATTTTTGCATGTTTGCGAAATAAAATTAGTATCATAAATTTAAGGAATATTTTTCCAAGAATCAATGTTTTTTTTAATATTAAATTCAGAGTAATGAGTTTGAACCAGAAATTTTGGATGGATTACTTGATATTAATAAAAGGCAGAGGTAGAGGTAAAAGCAAAGAAAATGCTGCGTCGGTAGATATCTTAATAAAAAATTCAACGAATATCCGGCGAACTATTTTTTTTATCCTCTTTAGCTGATACCTGAAATTCTAAAATGAAAATGCTAAATCATACACAATTTCAATATTTACTTTGGAGTGCATCGACTGTGTCGATGCACTGAATTGACACAGTCAATTCACTCCATATCTTTAAAATAAAGAGTTATCGTTAATAACTCGATTTCAATTTAGTATTTTAGGTAATATTTTTTTTGGATAGAAATTGCAAAGGTAAATTAATTCTTATACGAAAACAACGATGGTAGTGACAGTATTTGGGTGCTTTTTATAGTCTGACAAAGTAGATCTAAATTATCTTTTTAATTAATAATGAAAGTCCCTCTATTGAATTAACCATGACCAACGGTTTTTGGACATTTTTAGCGATCTCCTCGGGTAAAGAACCCCTGACGATTTTTTTAAAAAATTTCCCCCTGGTCGCGCCCATAATGACCAAATCATAATCACCTTTGTTGGCTTCTTTGGAGATGGCTTCAACAAAATTTTTCGAGATGATATATTTAGGCGTGAAAAGTGATTTTTTTAATCCATACTCGCTAATACTTTCTGATAAAAATGCCTCAATATCTTTAGTTGGTTGACCCGGACGCGCGATATTTAGAGGAAAGATTTCCCCTTCTTTTTGATCTAAAAGAATTGACGCGATTTCAAGTGCGAAAGCTCCATTAGGTCCGCCGGCAAATGGTACCAGTATTTTTTTATATTCTATATTGCTACAATTTTTAAAAACAACCACGTTGCACGGCGCTTTTTCAACAACAGGATCTAAAGTGCTGCCAAAGATAAAACCCCGCCGATGGTATGCTTTTTCGGGCCAGCCCATAATAAGCGTGTCAATTTTTTTCTCCCTGACCGCCATAATAATTCCCCGCGCGATATTCCTGCAATAGCGGATAGTTGTTGTGATTGGAAATTTCGGCTCAAGATAAAGCATGGCTTCGGTGATCGCTTCTTTTCCTGCCAAAGCATATCTTCCCGCGTCGGAAAGTGGGACTTGTTCAGGAATGGGAACCATGTGAAGCAGTTCAATCTGGGCGTCTTTAGCGCCGCTAATTTTTATTGTGTTTCCTACAAGAGGAAGAGCGGTATCGGGGTTGGCAACCGGCACCATGATACGGTACTTTTTCTTCTCCGCGGCTTCCTTCTCTTCCAGCACGACAATTTCATCTTGTGTGGCTACTGCGTGGTTTTTTGAATAAAGCAAGTAAATTATCATTCCACTGCCAATCCACAGCGGCGCCACTATCCACGCCAGTAAACTCATGTGAATCAACCACACCGCGAGGAGCAATTGAAAAAAGATTGCCAGAATCGGCGTAACCGGAAAAAATGGCATGAAATATCCGTAATCAAGTTCATCCGATAGATATTTCCGGATTTTTATTACGCTGAGATTGACGGTAAAAAATAAAAATAAAAACATGATACTGGCGCTTGAAGCCACATCCATGGTTGGCAGAAAAGTGGAAACAATGATCACGATGAGTGAAGTAAATAAAAGCGCGATGTAGGGAGTTTTTTGTTTGATAGAAATTTTAGCAAAAAAACCGGGCAGCATTCTATCCCTGCCAAGGGCGTAAGAAACCCTGGTGGCGGAATAAATAGTCGCGTTCAGCGCTGAAGTCGAAGCAAAGATTACAGTAATCGTAACGAGAAAACCACCAAACGGCATAAGCCTCGTGACAGCCATGCCAAATCCTTTTTCTTTAAAACTCCCAATCCAATCAGCAACAGGTCCTTCTATTCCTGGACTCCCTGCTTTCACACCAACGATAGCCGCGAACGATACTAATATGTAGGTTGTAACAACAATAAAAATGGAGTAAAGCATTGCTTTGGGAATATTTTTTCGTGGATTAATTGTTTCATCACCTGCCTGCGCAATGACTTCAAAACCCTCAAAAGCAACATAAGTGAATCCCATTGTGATGAGAAGTTTATCCCATCCATGAGGCATAAAAGGTTCAAAATTCTTCAAACGGCTTGGATCGGAGATCGCCACACCAATGCCGACGGCTCCGATAATTCCCAAAGTAATTGTTTGTCCCAGGGTAAAAAAAGCGCCGGTTTTTCCTGTTTCCGATGCGCCGCGGTAATTTATATAAATAAAAATGACCGCGATAAGGGCTGCGACAATTTTCTCCGAATGGAATTCGGAGAAAGGCAGCCATTCGAGTAAACCAAGTTGCCTGAAATAATGTAAAGTATAAATAGCGAAAGTTAAACAATACACACTACCGGCAACACTTGAAGCAAACCATTCCATCCAACCGGCGATAAAGCTCGGTCCGCGACCAAAGGCGACGCGTGCAAAATTGTACGCCCCCCCGGCTTTTGGAATGGCTGAACTCAGCTCAGCGTAGGACATGGCTGTGAATATTGCCAGAACACCGTTAAGTGCAAAAGTTAAAACAACTCCTCCAGGACCCGCAACTCCAATAGCGTTCCCAATTCCCAGAAAAACTCCCGCGCCGATCATCATGCCCACGCCCATCATCGTTATGTGAAATAGAGATAGCTCCCGGGAAAGCTCAGTTGTTATTTGTCCCTGAGGTTTTGCTCCTGCCATGGCGAAATTCCGTAATTATTTCTCTTAGTGAATTTGTACTTAATTTTGAAATTTTTTCAATTGTACTGCGGCTCCAGAGGGTTAAAAAAAGAACTATGCCGTATGCCAGTAAAATTAATATAATTCCTGTGATAGCATCAAATGTCATACTATTTTTTCCTAATAAAAATTGAAATTCATAGTCGTTAATATATGAATTAACTAATTAAAAGCAAGAAAATAATTTTAATTAGTGTAAATGCCTCAGTTATGGGAGTATGCAAGATGTCGCACACTTGAAAATGTAATTGTTGATACTATCTATGAAATCAATAAATATCATTGTTGAATTTATTACTTAGTTGAAGTGTACGACATCTCTGTCTGCCACCAGTAATTGAGGTATTACTAATTGGTGTAAATGCCAGGCGAGTTAAGGCTAAAAAATCGAGTTAATTATTTGTATTTTTGTTGAGTTAAATTTAATGCCTTTTTGTAATAATTATAGCCTGATTAAAAAAAACGATCTTTAATTAAATTAATGGCGCGACGCCGGCAAAAGCTCCACAAAGTAGTTGCTAAATTATTATTGAGTTATTATATTCAATTTGATCTATTGACGTGTCCAATGGTAACAAAAAGGAATAAATAACTTTCAAAGTAACCGATCACAGGTACATTATAGAAATATTTTATCAAACCGCTGAAGCGGTTGTAGAACTATCTTTGCTTGTATCAACCACCATGATAAATCATGGTGATAG
>NBLI01000079.1 GCA_002084535.1 Candidatus Zhuqueibacterota bacterium 4572_119 | reverse complement strand
TTTATTTGACTTAAAATATTCTTTGTTATCGGACGTTTTAGTAAATCCATACGTGGTATATGGCGCGGGCTGGTTTCTCGGTAGTGAGTGCGCAAATGATCCGGGCAGTTTAAAATTTAGAGGGGATTCAGAGGTGGGATTGGGAGTGACCTTTGGCGCCGGGTTTGATTTTCAAATCACCAAGACGCTATTATTAGCCATTGAATTTAAATATCATTATGTCAAACTTACTCATCCGGTTGTGTTTACCGAAAACTATAGCGGACCTAAAATCAGTTTTGCCGCTTTTTTTAATTTTTAGCCATTACCTTTTCATTAATTCGTGAGCATGGAAACCATTTTAATAAAAGGAAGACAGGTTGAGAAAATTTATCATTCCCCTCGTATCACTCTTACTGATTTTTAGTTTTTTGTTTACTGTTTCCTGTTCCTTAACTTTGGAAGAAAAAATTGACAAACTTTTCAAACCCTACTCTTCCACAAAATCCCCTGGCGCGTCTTTAATAGTCATTAAAAATTCAATTCCGGTTTTGATTAAAAGCTACGGCATGGCAATTGTTGAGGATGGCATCCAGGTTACTCCTGAAACAAATTTCCGGCTGGCTTCTTTCACCAAACAATTCACAGCCATGAGTCTCATGCTATTGGAACAACAGGGAAAATTAGCTTTCGGGCAAACACTCAAAGACATCTTCCCGGATTTCCCGGAATATGGAAGCAAAATTACTTTGGATCATATCATTCATCATACGTCTGGATTAATCGACTATGAATCGCTCATTCCTGATTCAGCGACGCGACAAGTTTTGGATAAAGATGTTTTAAAAATGATGATGGAACAGGATTCTACTTATTTTCCTCCCGGGACGGAATATAAATACAGCAACTCCGGTTATGCTGTATTGGCAATGGTGGTCGAAAAAATCTCCGGTGTGAGCTTTGCCCGGTTTCTAAAAAACAATATCTTCCAACCATTGGACATGAATACTACCCTTGCCTACGAAAATGGCATTTCAGAAGTTCAAAACAGAGCGTTCGGCTATGCTGAAAAAGATGGAAAGCTAATTCCCAAAGACCAAAGTGTAACCAGCGCGGTTTTGGGAGACGGAGGAATCTATTCTAATGTAAATGATTTATTTAAATGGGATCAGGCGCTCTATTCTGAAAAGCTCATATCAAAAAAAGCTATGGAAATAATTTTCAGACCACAACTTTTAGAAGATAGCACATCTACCGGTTACGGCTTTGGCTGGCGGATCGATGAATATAAGGGATTCCATCGTGTACACCATACCGGGCAGACATGCGGTTTTACAACGATCATCCAACGATTTCCAAAAAATCAATTTACCATTATCATTTTGACCAATCGAAACAAACCGATGTTAAACAAAATTGCCGAAAGCATTGCCGATTTGTTTTTATTGGAAATAAAATCTCTGTAAAAAATTGATCATTCCACAACCAGCGGACTCTATAAACAACGCACAAATATAGATTAAACGGGTAATCCTTTGAAATCTATCTCTGAACTTTTGCCGGCAATCAAAAAAATTCATTATAAAATCCGGGAAACCATTGTCAACAAATGTGAAACAAGCTCACCGGAACAAATGGCAAAAGTTGATCATGAATCAAATAGCGATACAATCTATGCCATCGATCGTTTTGGTGAAGATATGCTGATCGACTATTTTGAACAGGAAATCGCCCGCGATACACCAATTTTGCTCATTGCTGAAGGTATCGCGGAAAGTGGAATAATATTGCCAGAAAACACCCCCATGGAAAATGTTAAATACCGCGTCATCGTTGATCCCATCGATGGAACACGAGGATTAATGTACCAGAAACGAAGCGGATGGATTTTAACAGGAGTAGCGCCCAACCTTGGGGACAATACCAGCCTACAGGATATTGAACTGGCAATCCAAACCGAAATCCCGCTAATGAAACAATATCTGTCGGATGTGGTTTGGGCAGCAAAAGGAAAAGGAGCAGCAGCAGAACGATTCAACCGCTTAACTGGCGAAACACATTCTCTGAAATTATTTCCATCAACCGCGGATTCCATTGAACACGGTTTCGCCATGATTTCCCGTTTTTTTCCAGGAGCGCGGGAAGTCCTGGCTGAAATTGATGATGAGGTTATCCGAGGCGCGCTGGAACCGGTTCAAAAAGGAAAAGCACATTGCTTTGAAGATCAATACCTTTGTACCGGCGGTCAGTTATATGAACTCATGACAGGGCACGACCGGTTTAATGCTGACCTGCGTCCGTTGTTAAAAAATTTAATAAAGAAGCGAGGCTTGTTTCCGGGGATTTGCTGCCACCCCTATGACATTTGCACCGAACTAATTGCCAGAGAAGCTGGCGTAATAATGACTGACGAGTCCGGCGACCTGATCAATTGCAAATTAGACACGACTTCAGAAGTTACCTGGATCGGATACGCCAACTCAAGAATTCGCTCTCAAATAGAACCTCTGTTGTTTGCGGCATTAAAAAAACGAAATTTGTCAAGATGAAAGCAAAAACACAATTTGGTCTTTTTACTTTTTAACCAGTTATGTAATTTCATTCAATCTTTTTTAAAATAAAATGAGCAGATCCGATTACCACTCAAGATTTTGGGAGAAAAAACATGAAAGACACGACTGCAGTAATACTCGGCGGAGGTCAGGGAAAGCGATTGTTTCCTCTCACGCTGGAACGCGCTAAACCCGCTGTCGGTTTCGCGGGAAAATACAGACTTATCGACATTCCTATATCCAATTGCATCAATTCCGGGATAAAAAGAATTTTTGTACTCACACAATTTCTATCCGCGAGTCTGCATCGTCATATCATGCAAACTTATCAATTCGACACTTTCACAGATGGCTTGATCGATATTATCGCGGCTGAAAAATCACTTGTACGAGAGGGCTGGTTTCAGGGAACCGCTGACGCAGTAAGAGCAACTTTGCGGCATACCACGTATTATGCTTATAAAAACATGCTCATCCTGTCAGGAGATCATCTTTACCGAATGGATTATAAAAAACTAATTAAATTCCACCAGAAGTCTAACGCTGATATAACCATATCGGTCAGTTTAGCCTCGAAATCAGAAGCCTCCGAGTTTGGCTTACTAAAAGCGGATGAAGATGGAGAAATTCAGGAATTTGTTGAAAAACCAACAGACGAAAAAATCATAAATAAATTTAAAGCCTCACATCAATTTCTCAATTCACTGGGATTGTCTTTTAAGTCAGATAAATATATGGCTTCGATGGGAATTTATGTATTTAAGCCAAAAATTCTTTTTGAGCTTCTAAAAGACCGTTCAAAAACTGACTTTGGCAAAGATGTTATTCCTTCCGCGATTAATAATTTCAAAGTTATGGCGTATCCTTTTAACGGATACTGGCGGGATATCGGAACCATCGAAGCTTATTTTAATGAAAATATTTCATTAGTAGATCCTGAACCGGAGTTCAAACTATATTCTCCCAACTGGCCCATTTACACCCGTACCAGATCTCTGCCACCAAGCAGAATAATGAACTCGGAAATCCAGGACAGCATCATTGTTGAAGGTTCAGATATCAAAGGCGCGACTGTCATTAATTCGATAGTCGGGACGAGAAGTATAATTAATAAAAATACTAAATTGGAAAAAGTAGTCATGTTAGGGGCAGATTTTTATGAAGGAGAAACTTTTCTCAAACCTTCGGAAATGAAACAAAAAAATGGTCCGCCGCTTGGCATCGGAGAAAATTGTCATATCTGCAGAGCTATTATCGACAAAAACGCACGCATTGGCAAATCTGTTACAATTCGAACCGACCCCAGCGCAGCAGATAAAGATGAGCAAAATTGTTATGTAAGAAATGGGATAACAATTGTTCCGAGGGGAGCTGTTATCCCGGACGGAACAACAATAATAAACTGAATTATTATCTTCAATTGTAGTGCAGGCGCCTCGCCTGCATTTTTTTTAAGGCGTTCGCCTATTTTTTTTGAGACGCCTCACCTCTTTTGTTTGCAGCCGGGGCGGCTGCTCTACGATAGAGAAACTTAATTAAATTATAAAAAAAAAGCCAGAAACATTTGAGCATCTGGCTTTTTTTGTTAGTACTTTTATTAGCTTTTATTCATATTCAACAATAGTAAGTTCAATTTCTTTTTTCAATTCTTCAATAAAATCCGGTACCATTTCTCTTCTTCGTTCAGATTGTAATTTATCCTCAATTTCCTGACGGACTTCCTCAAATGGACGGGTCTCATGTTTTCGGTTTTCAACCTTAATGATATGATATCCATAACGGGTTTCGACGAGATCACTTATTTCCCCGATTGGTAATGAGAAAGATGCTTCATCAAAAGGTTTTACCATGGTACCGCGAGCAAAATCTTCATAAATGCCACCTTTTTGATTAGAGCCGGGATCTTCGCTGTGCTTGTTAGCCAGTTTAGAAAAATCTTTTCCGCTCTTTGCTTCAGCCAAAACTTTCTCTGCCTTGGAGCGAATCTCTGCTACTTCATCAGCAGTTTTGCCCTGAGTTTTAAATAAGATATGCCTAACTGTAGCTGTTTTGTCCTGTTCGTAAATCTTTTTGAGTTCGTCTTCGGTAATATCCATTTTTTCTTCAAGAGCATTTTCGAGGTATTGATTAATTTTCAGATTCTTCTCCAGATCCTTTCTGACAAAATCAACGGTCAAACCTGAACGCTCAATCATACTCAAAAATCGCTTTTCACCACCTGCGCGTTCAAATTGCATATTGAGCATACTGTCTATTTCGGCAGTTGTTGGTTTTATTTTAGCGGCTTCCGCGTTTCTCAATAACATCCTTTGTTCAGCAAATCTTTTTGTGATATTTTCCATATAAGGCTTCAATCTGTCCGCCGTCATACTTTTAATTCCATCAGCACGGCTTCCCATGCCAGCGACAAGATCTGTTATCACATCACCAACGGTTAAATCAAATTGGGTTGAAGTAACTAAAATATTATTTTTATCAGGGTCCAGATATTCAATTTTTTCAGCTAATGACTTCGCCAATTCATATTCCGGGGTTTCCTTTTCAAGTTTTAGTCCACCATCCTTTGTTCCACATCCAGAAATTATAAGTGTCACGATAAAAAACAAAGCAAGAACTTTCCTCATTTAACTCTCCTTAATCAAGGTTTACGATTGGATTATTTTAGCTTGAAATATAAGTAATTTAAATATAATTTCCAAATTTTTTTTTAAAAATAAATTCAAACAGCCAAAATAAAATTTGCCTGCTTTCAACATTATTTATCTTTTAAAATTTCCAGAAATGTCTCATAAGCCTGCTGATCATACAGGCAAAATAATACCCGTTCGATACGGGTATCCATTTCTAAATAACTAATTGTTTCAGAAATCATAATTTCAGCGCAGCGATTTAAGGGGAAACCAAAGATTCCCGTACTTATCGCCGGGAAGCAGATAGATTTTAATTTATTTTCATCTGCAACTTTGAGGCTGTTTAAAGTGGCGTTTTTTAATTTATTATCTTCATCACCCTCCCCCATTCTGGGACCAACAGCATGTATCACATGTCTTGCTTTCAGATCCCCACCTGTTGTTATAACAGCACCTCCCACAAAAGTGCCGCCAATTTGGTAGCATTCTTCCTGGATTTTCGGTCCTCCCTTTTGTCTGATGGCGCCGGCAACTCCACCACCGAGAATCAATTGCGAATTTGCTGCATTCACAATAGCGTCGCAATCCATTTCTGTAATATCCCCTTTTACGAGTTCAATTTCTCGATTTTTTAATTTGTAAATCATTTTACCTCTCGGGATATATTTTTATGTTATACTCCTTTGGCGTCAAACACAATCGCCAGCGTTTTGAATGTAATTATCAAATCAGCTGCCATTATTTGTAAACAATTTTTCGTTTGAAGTTCATTATAATATTTGTTATCCAACTCAATACCTTCAACTATGAATCGAGTATAATTTTCAAGCGCGCGTTCATCTTTATTAAGTTGATAATAACCGGTCAGACCGCTTACCATCTTATCTTTAAATGAATAATCATATTCTTTGCCATCGATAGTTATCTTATTATTTTTATTAGGCAGGTTTCTAAAATCTGTTATTCCAAAAGGTCTTGGGCCCACAAGTGTCATATCGCCTTTTAAAATATTCAACATTTGAGGCAACTCATCAAGATAGAATTTTTTTAAAAAACTGCCAAATACTGTTTTTGCTTTTCCAGCATCTTCAAACCAATACAAAGGATTATTTTGAAACCAACTCCTTTCTTCCGGATTTAACAAGTTTTCAATTTCCGATTTAGTATCATCGTCTAATTTTTGAGATTTCAGCCAGTCAAATCTTGAAAGACGAAATTTGTAAATCACGAACAACCTTCCCTGGCTTTTACGAAAAACACGGTGAAATATTGGTCCACGGTCGTCGGGAATAAAAATAAAAGTAATTAAATACACGATGGAAAGTAAAATCAAAACCGGTAATACAATAATCATTGTTGGAACAATAAAAAGAAGGTCAAGCAGGCGTTTACATACTTTTGTTGATTTTGGAATGGCATTTGTTTTAGTCATAAAAATCCGCCCTCATAATAATATTTTTTTTGGATTGATAAATTAAGTCCGGTTTCTTTACCGGACACTTTTTCTAAAATGAAAATTATTGAAGTTTTGTCATGCCCGTCCTCTGTTACATGTCGTCCCTGACGGGACTTTTTAAATGTTGGGGTACCCATTTATTATAAACATGTCGTACCTACCGGCACTCAATTTTTAGATCACATTTTTATCATTTTTAAATAAGTCAGGTATTCTGAGTCTGTTTCAGTCGCTTTAGCGACGACATGTTTATAACGACACATTATAAAAACAATCCAAAGTCCCTTTAGGGACGATATGTAACTTACATATATTTAGTCTGTTATGCTGTTTAATTA
>NBLI01000078.1 GCA_002084535.1 Candidatus Zhuqueibacterota bacterium 4572_119 | reverse complement strand
TTAATAGTCAAAAATTATTAACTGTTTAAGCAAAGTATAATGTAACATTCTCAAATAAATTACCAGGAGAATTCCAATGGGAAACATTCCAAAACAACCGGAAGAAATTTTCGAAAAATTTACCAATGATTACAAAGCCGCTTTTGGGACCGATTTGGTCGCAATTATTTTATATGGCAGCGCGGCTCGAGGACAATATGTATTTAAAAAATCAGACATCAATTTTCTTATCGTTTTAAGCGAAAAAGGGATTTTTAACTTACAAAAAGCACTGCCTCTAATTAAGAGTTGGCAGGGACAGAATGTTAGTACTCCATTGATGCTCACAAAAAACCATATTCAAACGTCACTGGATACTTTTCCCATTGAATTTTGGGATATGCGGGAAAATCATAAAGTTATTTTCGGTGAAGACGTATTCTCCGGGATTGAAATATCACCGGAATATTTACGGCTGCAGGCAGAGCGTGAATTGCGCGGAAAATTAATCCAGTTGAGAGAAAATTATCTCAACACTGCAGGCGATCCTAAAAAAGTAAAACATCTGCTCAACATTTCGCTATCCTCATTCGCTACAATATTTTCCGCGTTATTAAAATTGAAAGAAATAAAATCACCCGCATCCAGGACAGATATTTTTAAAAACACAGCAAAAGAGTTCAACCTGGATTATTCGATTTTTGAAAAAGTGATCAAAATAAAAGAAAATGATTTAAAGATGAATAAATCAGAACTGCTTCAATTGATCGAAAAGTACATTGAAGAAATTTCCAAACTGATAAAAATTGTGGATGAATTATAATTAAGGAGAAAAAAAATGGGAAAAGGTTTGAAAATTGTACTAATTATCCTCGCGGTTGTTATTGTACTTGGCTTGTTATTAATCAGCCCGTACAACAGACTCGTTGTACTGGATGAAAATGTGAATACCGCCTGGGCGCAGGTTGAAACCGTGCTGCAGCGACGGTTTGATTTGATCCCTAATCTTGTTGAAACGGTGAAAGGTTACGCCTCACATGAACAAGAAGTTTTAACAGAAGTAACAAAAGCCCGCGCCAGTGTTGGCGGAGCGAAAACTCCTCCCGAAATGATGCAGGCAAATAACCAGTTGAGCGGCGCCCTGTCAAGATTGCTGGTAGTCGTCGAAAAATACCCGGATCTAAAAGCAAATCAAAATTTCCTCGATCTTCAAGCGCAGTTGGAAGGCACGGAAAACCGAATCGCTGTAGAGAGAAGACGCTATAACGAAACCGTCAGAACCTACAATCAAAAAGTCCGCCGCTTCCCAACAAAAATAATTGCGTCTCTTTTCGGCTTTGAAAAACGGGAATATTTTGAAGCTCCAAAAGAAGCCCAGGAAGCGCCAAAAGTGGATTTTAGTAAATAATAAGCTCCTGAACGAAAACGATAAAACTGTGTCATTTCGAATCCGCTTGGCAGGTGAGAAATCTGATCTTCATACAAATAATTGAGTTATAGATTCCTCGATTTGCCGTAGCATACTCGGAATGACATAAACCACCGTTTTCTTTCAGACACTAATCAAACACCGAACATTAGTTAAGGTTTTATTGATATTAAAACCTTAACTTTTGTAACTGATCACAGGGCTAATATGACAAATGAAATATTAATATTTTTGACAGGTCGTAGATCCCGATTCATTGGGGATAACAGGATTACAAGGATATACAGGATTATTTATATTTCATTCTTTTACAACATGGCTAACAGTTGATTAGATATGTATTTTTTATGGATTGTAATCCTGTGAATCCGTAAAATCCTGTAATCCTGTCATTGATTTTTTTTTAAAATCTTCAATTATTGAAGCTACCCTGTGATCGCTTACTAACTTTTGTTTCTATTTTTTTTCACCATGTTTTTCGATTTGTAAATCAGGCAAATTTTCAAAAAGGAAGATTAAATGAACGCATTGATGTTAATTACTCTCTCCTTGTTCTGCTTTGTTCTTGCTTACATTTTTTACGGAAAATATTTAGCAAAAAAATTAGGGATCGACGCCAAACGTGAAACGCCCGCCCATTCGTTGCGCGATGATGTCGATTATGTTCCTGCCAAAGCACCTGTCCTTCTCGGACACCATTTTGCTTCCATTGCCGGCGCGGCGCCAATCATTGGACCTATCACGGCAGCAGTCTTTGGTTGGGTGCCGGTATTTCTGTGGATTCTGTTTGGTAACATCTTTATCGGCGCTGTTCATGATCTGACCTCATTAGTCGTATCCATTCGCCATAAGGGACAATCGATCGGCAAAGTCATCGAAGCACAAATCGGGCAAAAAGGGAAACAGCTATTCCTGATATTTTCATGGGCGACACTGGTATTGATTATTTCCGCGTTCGCCATTTTGGTAGCCCAAACTTTTGTAACCACTCCCGCTGTTGCCACTTCCTCGGTTTTATTTATCGCGCTCGCCATTTTTTTCGGAATCTCAATCTACCGTGTAAAGGCGTCGCTGGGAGTTGCCACACTGGTGGGAATACTTTTACTTTTACTTTGTGTCTGGCTGGGAGTTAAATTTCCGTTTGTATTGAGTCAGGACAAAATTTTCTCGCAGCAAATCTGGACCTGGATTTTATTTGCTTATATTTTTGCAGCTTCTGTAACACCGGTCTGGATTTTATTACAACCCCGGGATTACTTGAATTCGTTCTTATTATATATTGTACTTTTCGGCGCTTTTGTTGGAATTATCTTCTCCAATCCCGCGCTAAAATTCCCTGCTTTTACAAATTTTACGGATCCCAATTTGGGAGCCATGTTTCCTATCCTTTTTGTGACCGTCGCCTGTGGGGCGATTTCCGGGTTTCATTCTCTGGTCGCGTCAGGGACAACCGCTAAACAACTCAACAAAGAAACCGACGCTAAACCGATAGGTTACGGCGCCATGCTTATTGAAGGATTACTGGCGATTATTGCCCTGATTACAGTTGCCAAGTTAGCCCAATCTGAATATAGCGTTCAATTGGCTGATCTTGGAGTCATTGGGTTTTTCTCCAAAGGAGTGGGGAATTTTGTAACCAAACTGGGGATCCCGCTCAATGTTGGTATCACTTTCGCGGCGCTGGCGGAAACACAAAAACAAAAAATATTAACCAATCGTTTTACAGCGACTTTACTTACAATTTTACCCGCCGGAATTTTAGCTTTTTCGGGCAGCTATAAAGCCATCTGGCCCATTTTCGGCGCGGCTAATCAATTATTGGCTGCTTTGGCATTATTGGCAGGCAGCGTTTGGTTAGCTAAAAAACAACAAAAAAATTATTTTCTACGCTACCCCATGTACTTCATGTTCGCGGTAACGCTATCAGCATTGATCGTTTTGATTTACAAAAATATTCAGATTATTGTCAGTTATTATACTGGACAAGAATTAGCAAAAAATTTTAGTCTGACCGGAACTTATTTATTATCGGTCATTGCGATTTTATTGTTCAGCATTGCAATTGTACTCGTCATCGAAGCATACAAACAGCTCGCGAAAACAAGTTCAAAATAAATCCGGAGGATCATGATGTTTGCTCATTCATGATTCACCCAATCAGCTTATGAGTCGCCAATGAATAAAAAATTTCTGATAAATATATTTTTTCTCCGCGCTTTTTGAAGAAGCAGACCTCGATCTGGCTGAAAAAGCCATTGCTTCGGATTTAAAATTACTGGAAGGTTTACTCAAAACTGATCCTAATAATGATAAATTATTATTGATGGTAAGCCAGGGATTCGGAGCTTACGCACTCGGATTCGTTGAGGATGAATATCCAGAACGCGCTGAAAAATTATACCTGCGGGGGAAAGGATACGGATTACGTATTTTAACCGGTAATAAAAACTTTGATCGCGCCTTATCAAAGCCAATTGGTGATTTTGAAAAATCGCTCCAATCCTTTGACCACAAGGATGTCCCGGCTCTTTTTTGGACCGCAAATAACTGGGCAAGCTGGATAAATTTAAATTTCAGCAATCCATCGGCGTTGGCAGATTTGCCCAGAGTGCAGCTTTTAATGAAACGTGTTATTCAGTTGGACCCGTCATATTTTTATGGCGGCGCTCACCTTTTCTTCGGAACAATCTACGCGGCGCGTCCGCCAATTTTGGGCGGCAATATGAAACTTTCCAAAGAACATTTTGATAAATGTTTTGCATTCAGTCAGGAAAAATTTCTACTGCCTTATGTCTATTTTGCCAAATATTACCTGACCCGCGAATTTGATGAAGAAACATTCACCAGTACTTTAGGTATTTTCCAATCAAAACAAAAACTGTTTATATTGAAGTTATAGCACCATAATTTATGAAAAATCTTAAAATACCTGGTTTTTAGAATGGACTCATGAATTTTTCCCAAAATTGCTCTGTTAAAGTAAAAATAAAATATTTTGATTCTTATTTTCTACTGCCCTAATTAAGTTAATTTAGGTCAATATAATACCTCAATTAATTCAAATTAGACTCATGAATACAAGGTTCAAGTCGTCAAAGAAAAACATAAACATCATATTTCTGGAGATTCTATGAAGAAATTTATTCTACTTTTTCTTTCCCTTACGATAGTAACATCGCTTTCTTTCGCCCAAAAATACAAAATTAAATTTGCCAGTCTGGCTCCCGAAGGTTCCACCTGGATGAACGTCATGAAGGAACTTGACCAGGAAATTCGGAAACAAACAAATGGAGATGTTGGCTTTCGTTTGTATCCCGGAGGAGTCGCCGGAGATGAAAAAGATGTTCTGCGAAAAATCCGCATGGGACAATTGCACAGCGCCGGATTTACCGGTGTTGGTTTGGGTGAAATATTGCCAGAAGTAAGAATTTTTGATTCGCCCTTTTTGTTCAGAAATTACAATGAAGTCGATTTTATTCAAAATAAATTTTTTGACAAA
Source organism: Candidatus Zhuqueibacterota bacterium 4572_119 (assembly GCA_002084535.1). Lineage (GTDB taxonomy): Bacteria > Zhuqueibacterota > Zhuqueibacteria > Thermofontimicrobiales > Thermofontimicrobiaceae > NBLI01. The sequence continues at coordinate 6,794 of NBLI01000078.1, read as the reverse complement.
TTCGCGCGGGGATTTGAAAAGGAAGGGTATATTCTTTTAGGCTGGGCAGATGTTGGTTTTGTTTATGTTTATTCCAATAACCCGGTGAATAAACTCGCGGATATGAAAAATGTTAAAATGTGGATGTGGGAGGGCGACCTTGTCGCTGAATCAACTTTTAAAGCCCTGGGAATCAGCCCTATTCCGCTATCAGTGATTGATGTGATGACAGCTTTGCAAACCGGAATGGTTGACGGTGTTTACACTTCTCCCTTGGCTGCCATTGCCCTGCAGTGGTTCACCAAAACCAAATACATGATGGAATTTTCCCTTGCTGACGCGGCTGGAGCGGTTCTGATTTCCAAAAAAATGTTCAAAAAATTACCGGAAGATTATCAAAAAATATTGTTGGAAACTTCGAAGTCGTATCTTGAAAAACTGATGCTGTTAAGTCGTGAAGAAAATCAAAAATCAATCAAAGCATTAAAAGACCAGGGAATTCAGATAGTAGCTTCTCCGCCGGCGGACCAAATGAAGCAATTCTACGAAGCCGGGAAAAAAGCCCGTCGCATGATGGTTCCCAGGCTCTATCCGCTTTCGTTGGTCGAGGAAGTGGAACAGGCGCTGGATAAATTCAGAGCAGCTAACGAGCGGTGAAACTATTAATAAAAAAACAAACCACCGAGACACAGAGGACACCAAGAATTGTTAAATACTGATTTTATAATTTGGATTTATATTGTTTCTGCTGTTTTGTTTAATAGCCATCGTAATAGAATTAACTAATTGTTTTTCATTTATTTCTCTGTGTCCCTTGTGGCTCTGTGGCAAAACAACCACGATACTTTGTAAACAAATCACCCTTTAAAATCACACCCGGAGTTTAACAGTTGAAATACATTCAATGGATCAATAACCTTCTCGCTAAAATTGAAACAACATTCCTCATTTTATGCTTGAGCACCATGATTCTTCTCTCGTTCACACAGGTCATTCTGAGAAATTTCTTTTCGACCTCACTTTTCTGGGGAGATACTTTTCTGCGCCATTTGGTATTGTGGGTAGCTTTTCTTGGCGCTTCCCTGGCGACTAAGGAAAACAGACATATCAACATCGATGTGCTCTCAAGAGTTTTATCCCCTGGAATAAAAAGAATCGCGGACATTTTTACCAATTTTTTCGCTGCTGTGGTTAGCTTTTTTCTGATGAAAGCGGCAATCACTTTCATCGGCTTTGAAAAAGAAAGCGGGTCAATTTTATTCGCGGGAATACCTGTCTGGATTTTTCAGATTATCATTGCTATCGGCTTTGGACTCATGATGTTCCGCTTCTTTCTCCATGCATTGGAAAAATTACTAACAATAAGAAAAGTGAAACTGGAGGAAGAGCCATCATGACAACAATTCTTATTGGTTTGACGCTAATCTTATTCGCGCTATTGGGCGCTCCCCTGTTTTCCATCATCGCGGCAATCGCGTTGTTGAGTTTTCACGCGCTGGACATTAACATCGCGGCTGTTATCATCGAAATGTACCGGTTAGCCAGCGCGCCAACTTTGCTGGCAATTCCGCTGTTCACTTTTGCCGGTTATGTTCTGGCTGAAAGCCAATCTCCCAAACGATTGGTTAATCTTGCCAAAGCTTTATTCGGCTGGATGCCCGGAGGGCTGGCGATTGTCGCCCTGGTTACCTGCGCTTTTTTCACAGCGTTTACAGGCGCGTCGGGTGTAACAATTGTGGCGTTGGGAGGATTGCTATACCCTGTTTTGCTCAAAGAACGGTATTCGGAAAAATTCTCACTGGGTCTCATCACTTCATCCGGCAGCCTGGGATTGCTGTTTCCGCCAAGCCTGCCCATTATTTTATACGGACTGGTCGCGAAAATCAGCATCGACCAACTTTTTTTAGCCGGAATTATCCCCGGATTTCTGCTGATTTTACTGTTGTCATTTTATAGCGTTAGAATGGGAATCATCGAAAAGGTACCGCGCACGAGCTTTCATTTTAAAACATTATTTATTTCCATTAAATCAGCTATATGGGAACTGCCATTACCCTTTTTAATTGTCGGTGGAATTTATGGCGGATTTTTCACTGCCACGGAAGCCGCCGCTGTAACAGCTTTTTACGTGCTGATCATTGAAGTTTTTGTCCATCGCGACCTCAACTTTTTCAAAGACGTGCCCAGAATCATGAAAGAAAGTATGCTGCTGGTAGGCGGAATTCTTGTTATTTTGGGAACTGCCATGGGATTGACCAATTATCTCATCGACGAACAAATCCCCATGAAAATTCTGGAATTTATGAGTACTTTCATTAGCAGTAAAATTGTCTTCCTGATTCTGCTCAATATTCTGCTGCTCATTGTTGGCTGTATGATGGATATGTTTTCAGCCATCATCGTGGTCGTTCCGCTCATCTCCCCCATTGCCAGGGAATTCGGCGTGGATCCGGTGCATTTGGGAATTATATTTTTAGCCAACCTGGAAATTGGCTATTTTACTCCACCAGTAGGATTGAACTTATTTATTTCCAGTTTCCGTTTTAACAAATCAATAATTAAATTATATACTTCCGCCCTGCCGTTTTTAATCATCTATCTGATCGCGCTTTTGGTGATTACTTATGTACCGGACTTGAGTTTGTGGCTGGTTAGGTTGTTTGGGAAATAAGCGGATTTCAACACTTTTGATTGCCACCAATTCACAAATTCTATTCATAATAAAAATCACGTAATCTACTATTTAGGCAGATTTTAATTTATTTCTTGAAAGGCATAAATGAAAAAATTAATAATAAAAACAGCAATAATTTCGCTGATACTCAATGTTTCGATTTATGGAAAAAATACCGCGTCCCTTTACATCCAACCCTACATCCAAAATGTCTCTCAAACAGAAATCACCATACTTTGGTGGACGCGCAATGAGACGCAAAAAAACAATGTGAAATATGGTCAGGTTGAACCGGAAATTATCAAAAAAGCCGCCAGCCGATACATCGAATCCGTGGATAAATATCTGCATGAAGCTACCATTACCAATTTAAAGCCAGAAAATAGTTATCACTATTTTGTTAAATCGGACGACACCAAAAGTGGAACTTATACATTTCACACTGCCGTAAGAACAAACAGCGATTTTCACTTCGTCATTTTGGGTGATGGCAGAACAGACAATGACAAAGTAATTCAAAATCACCGGGCAATCACCAAAATCGCTTTTGACAGGAACCCTGACTTTGCGTTTCATCTTGGCGACATGGTTTATAGCGGAGACCAAATTCATTGGGACAGGTTTTGGCGCCGGATTTGTACAAATTCTGACCCAGATGATCCGGGCTTAAAATTTGCCAGTTCTATTCCATATTACCTCGTTGTTGGGAACCATGAAATATACAGCTCGCGAACTTTTTACAGCGACGGTAATTTAAAAACAACAATGGCAAGATACAAAGCCTATGTCAGTAATCCGAAGAACAATAGCAAAAACGATCTGTGGGAAGAACGGTATTATTCTTTTCGCTATGGCGTGGCATCATTCATCATTCTGGATACCAACAACACCAGCAACGACCAACACGACAATCACCAATATTTACCGGACGGTTCAACTCCTGATTGGGAACCTAACAGCGAGCAATATTTATGGTTATTGAAGGAATTAGAAAAAGCTCAAAAAAATTCTGTTTTTACTTTTATTGTAATGCACCCCGCTCCCTATTCCCGCGGACCGCATGGCGCTCCCGATGAGGTCCAGAGCGGATACCACATCAGGATTCTTGACCCGGTTTTCCGCGAATACGGCGTTGATGCTGTCTTTTGCGCGCACGATCACCATGTGGAACGCTGCTTAACCGGACCGGAAGGATTTGAGAAAAAAATGGACGACAGCGATCCCAGAAATTTGAACTATTTTATCATTGGCAATTCTGGTCAAAGCGCGCGAAAGCCAGCGGACGGTTGGCAAAGCTGGATAGATATTAACGATAATGATGGGGAGCCATTCTACAGCCGATATTTTTACGATTGGGTAAAAGCTGATTCATACAGTTTTCTTGATGTGGACATTGAGAAATTAGGCGAAAAAAATTGGCAGGCGACTTTTCAGATAATCCGGGATGATTTGAAAATGTTTGATAAATTTTCGATTGTGCGCGAAAGTGCTGATTTAAATTAGAATCCCACAAGCCTGAATTTAAAAAAAAATCACTCAAAAACATACAACTTTTGTACAAAATATCACCGTAACATTTCCTTGCTCGTTCCGTACAAGCTCCCATGTCAGTTATAAAATTTTCCCTAAAAAAAATCCAAATCACATTCAATCAGGATAAACCAGGAGGTTACATTTTGAAAAAATATTTTATTTTTCTAACACTATTTCTACTCACATATTCCGCTTTCGCTCAACTTCCCAAATTCAACATGCAAAGCCAACGCGAAAAAATGATCGAACAAAAAAATATTCACATTAAAAAAATGCTGCAAAGTGAGTCAGAAAAAACTCAAAATCAGGAAGAATATGATGTCAAGTATTATTCTCTCGATTTAATACCCGACCCAACAACAGAAATTCTAACAGGAAAAGTTCAAATAGTCGGAGCGGTTTTATCTTCAGGGCTGAATTATGTTGAATTGAATTTCATCAACAATATGACAATTGATGGTTTGTATTTAACAGAAAATCCCGGTACAAATCTAACCTATACCCACACTAACAACATTCTCACTGTCAATCTGGATCAGGACTATTCCCAGGGACAGCACTTTGATTTTGTTGTGGAATATCATGGACTGCCCTTGTATGGATTTGGATTTAGCTCTTATCATGGCAGCCCGATGATCTGGACATTGAGTCAACCTTACGGAGCAAGAGCCTGGTGGCCCTGCAAAGACATACCATCAGACAAAGCTGATTCTGTTGATATTCGTGTAACTGTTCCGTCTGAATTGATAGTCGCGTCTAATGGTGTTTTAAGAGAAACAATCAAAGAAGGCGCAAACACTACCTACTGGTGGCATGAAAAATACCCGATTGTTTCGTATCTTGTATCGCTGGCGATTCATCCTTATACGGTTGAATATGATAATTATATTTACAATGACCTTGCGGACACCATGAAAATACACTTTTATATGTTCCCGAATCATGTCAATGAATTACAGGGAATTAACGCGTTAATAAAAGACCAGATCGGATTCTTTTCAGATATTTTTGGACCATATCCATATTTGGATGAAAAATATGGTCATGCTGATTTTCTCGGCGGCGGCGCCATGGAACATCAAACCTGCTCCAGTTTCTCTTTTTGGAACGAATGGGTTTATGCTCACGAACTTGCGCATCAATGGTGGGGGGATTTGATTACTTGTGACACCTGGCATCATATCTGGCTTAATGAAGGGTTTGCCACTTACTCCGAAGCTCTCTGGGCAGAACATGCTTATGGACATATTTACGGTCCCCATACCGCGAGCATGTATCAATTGCAGGAAAGTTTCTATTTGGGACCGGGAACCATTTACGTCGAAGACCCGTTGACTCAAACCATTTTTAGCGGCGCTTTGAGCTATAACAAAGCTTCATGGGTTTTACACATGCTCAGACATGTTGTTGGCGATACAACATTTTTTGAAATTCTCAGTACGTATTATAATTCACCCGAACACCGATTCGGTACGGCAACAACAGAGGAGTTTCAAGAACTTTGTGAGCAGGTTTCCGGGATGGATTTAGAGTACTTTTTTCATCAATGGATTTATGAATCCGGCTACCCGATTTATGAATACGCGTGGACTTCAACTGATCTGGGTGATGGCACATACCGGGTGGAAGGATATATCGATCAGATCCAAACAGAATACCCACTTTATAAAATGCCGCTGGATATTTCTATTGTTTCTATATCAGTCGATACAAACATTGTAACGCATACATTGATGAACGATACAGTTATTTTTAGAAATTGATAATCTTGGATCAGACGCATAAGATATTTCCATCACATTGACAACAAGCCATCCTTTAATCTCCATTCAAAATGCTACAGTTGAATTCGGAAATGTCGGACATAGAGAAGTCGCGTCCAACGAATCAGATCCGTTTGTCCTTTCACTTTCTGAAAATGCTGTTGGTGAATTCGTTTCGCTTGTACTCGATATTTCCGCGGCAAATGGATACTCGGCAGCGGACAGTTTTTATATCGAAGTGGGCAAATCTCACATCATTTTAATCGATGATGATAATGGTGAAAATTATGAGCAGATCATAATTTCGTATTTGAAGCAGTCATTGATTTACACTTTTAATTGGGATATTCACGTGGACGGGCTTCCGGCTGATACGCTAAATGATTTTGATACCATGATCTGGATAACCGGTGATGACCGCGAATCTTCACTTACTTCAGATGAACAGGCTCTGATTTCAACTTTTATTAACAATGGCGGAAAAATGCTCCTTTCGGGTCAAAACATTGGTTACGATTTAATTGAAGATGGAAACGAAAATGACTCCCTTTTTTATTCAGATTATCTGAAAGCGGAATACATCACAGACACTGTGGAGCCGACAATGCAGGTATCCTGGGACGGACGCGACCAAAATGGGAAAGATGTATCAGGTGGTATTTACATCTATCAATTAAAATCAGAGTTTTACACCAACTCAAAAAAAATGCTGCTGTTGCGATAACGGCTAAATTGTTTCCTTTTTAAGAGGCGCCTGATTTAGTAAGGCGCCTTTTTTATTTTAAACCAAATCCTCCAAATCTTTTCGCGTCATATAAAATTTTTGACAGGATTACAGGATTTTC
>NBLI01000077.1 GCA_002084535.1 Candidatus Zhuqueibacterota bacterium 4572_119 | reverse complement strand
CATCCTCGAATTTATTTGTCCCAGGTAAGCAATCACAAATCTCTTCGTAGGTAGTGTCCGGCTTCCCAACAGCTCGAAAAATTTTATACCCGGCGAAATCCGATTCTCCTTCTGAAGCGCTGGAGCTCCATGTTAAAGTGATGCGGTCACCACCAGAAGTAACCTCAAAAAGCGACGGCGGCATCGGGGGCTGCGGTATATTAAACCCTGAATCATAATTTCGTTTTGCCCTGCTGAAGGTCAGCATTATTGAATCTTTTCCTGTATAAACCCAGGAGTTTTTAAATTCATCTTTATTGGTGGTTGTTGAACCGTCTGGTAAATCAAATGGGCCTTGATCAGTAGGGTCATCATAAGCCTTTTTCCATCGTTCACCAATTTCATAGCACATATCTCTCGACAATCCATTAACAGCTTCCACTTCAACTATAGTGACACTTTCGCCAATTTCAAGATCAAACGGACCATAACAAACCCAAAGGTTTGTGCCGCCGCCATCATTGTGTACAGTTGATGGATCCGGGTTTGTTGCCATATAGGTTTCGTCAAATCTGTCAGTTCCGCCCAGTGAGCGATATGGCAAACCACTTAACATATCGTATAGCTGTGACATGGCATTGTCATAATCGGCAGACATATCACCAAGTTTGGGGTAAGTATCTCCGGCATGCCAACCCAAAACCGCTGGCTGATTCACATCATCGGCATCATCATCAGCGCTTTTATCTACATGCAAAATTGCTACACCGGCGTGTTGCGGTGCGCATAGCCTGCCGTTTCCCTGTAAGTCTGGACCACCAATATTGTCATAATTATTAGTAGAAGCCTGACCTGCCCAACAAAAACCACTGCGAATCCAGTCCACTATTGGGTTTGTTTCTGTTATAATTTCGTTGGCGTGGTCAGCGTAATTTTCACCTCTTTTTGTAACCCAGGTATATTTCCCATAACTTTGGGGCCCACCGATTTTGAACGAACCTTCGCGTGATACACTATAGCGGGTGCCCCAGCCAATGCGAACACCTTTCAAAGGCGCGTTTAATTCTATTTCATCGTCATAGTCAGCGTTACCCGTGTTGGTAAAGGTAAATTCTTTGATGAAATAGTTGTCATGATACTGCTGACTAAACGCGTAAATGCGCCTCGTTTGCGTGAGACCCATTGAAGTATTCACTACATTTGTTACGACGCGGTCAGCTATCAGGTTGGCGTCAATTGAATCAATCTCACCTTCGTAAATCGCGCTGATATTGTTGCCGTCAACGTAAATTATCGGTAGTTCAAATTTCGCGGTTTGATACATTTTTACAGGGAAAAGAGAAATATCAACATATTCATCCCTGGCAAAATATATTCCGTATGCCTCGTAATGCTTACCTTCGATATTTGTAAAATCCTGGCACCCCAGCCATGCTCTTTTAATGACTGCGTTATCCTGGTACAGATAATCAGCAGGCCAGACCAGACCTTCATAATACGCGTTATTCCAGGCTCTTTCTGATCCATAAGCAGAAAAATGACTCTGCAATGTTCCAACGCGAATATATCTTTTCTCCGTTCCTGCCACTTGCGCGAAAGCCTGATTTTTAATATTCGGCATTATAATGACATATAAGAAGAATAAAAGGAAAAATGTTTTTGATAATTTTATATATTTCATTTTCACTATAAAATTCCTCAGCTGATTTAGCTTAAAAATTAATAGTAATACCAAAAGTAATCCGGCGTGGATTGATAAACGCCAAAGATTCGATGTTTGGCATATTGATATAAGATTTATTTTCTTTTCTTCGCTTGTTTCTTGCTTCAATATCAGGATCATTGTTAGGATTTGCTTCCAAAGGGTCATACTCGACGCCGACAGGGCGGTAATCACCGACCTTGTCATTGCCATGCTCAACACCTTCTTCCCAGGAAAAATTAAGTGATTCCAGATAGTCACGATAATCTCTGTCATCAGCAAAACCCGCGTAATTTCGATATTGAAAAAGACCGGCTGTCATGTATTTATAATTAAATACATTGGAAATATCCATGTAAAATTGAAGGTTGTAGTTGCTGATTTTGAACAATTTTGAGAGCCGTAAATCAACATTGTGCCAATCTTTCCATTGAACATCATCAACAACACCCGGAATGCTGTTTGGATTGTAAGTTTCATATTTGCCGGTTTTCCATTCAGCAAGAACATTTAAATTCCAGCCAGCTAATGGTTTTGTCCCCATCCAGGTTGGTCCATAATCTTCAGGCGAGTGAAAGTTCATGTTTAGTCTCGCGAAAGGTCTGGGATGTGGTTTTGACTGGTAAGGGTTCAATTTTTCATAAGCTCGCTGTTCGGTCGGATTTTCATAATATTTGCGCAAGCCAAAATAACCGGAGGTGCGGACGTCGTAAGTATAATTAAGAAATCCGTTCATCCAGCGGCCAAATTGTCTTGTTAATGTTATTTCAAATCCACGAATATCAGCGTAGTTATTGTTCTCCGCGATATTATATTGAACAGTACTGTTTACATTTTGATAGTAAATCCAGCCGATTTGGTTGGAAACATCTTTGTAATACGCGGCAATATTGAGTAAAAATTCATTAAACAAATTCTGGGCATAACCTAATTCATAGGCAACAGTTTTTTCCAGTTCTAAATTGGGATCACCAATGGAAGTTACAAGCCCATTGGATTCACGCTGAAGCCTGAAGCGGTAAGAGGATGAAGGCTCCGCGCGGAAATGACCATAATTAAAATACAGCTTGGAATTATCTGTAATCGGATGTGAAATACCCAGTCGCGGACTCCAGTCCCAATTTGCTTTTGCCTTTTCTGTCTCCACACTTTCTTCTATTTCATTCCCATAGCCAGCGCCGTAATACTTATCAAATTCGCTCATAACATACCTGTCAGCGTTTGGATCGAAATAGTCAAACCGGATGCCAATGTTAGCAATAAATCCGCTAATTTCAAGTTTATCCTGGATATAGCTTCCAACCCTGAACGGAAAAACGTGGTAGCGCATGTTCCGTGTCCAGGTTGCCATGGAAGGACTGTATGTCCCTGATTTAATATTTAAATCGTTATAGACAATTTCGATACCGGCTTTCACCTGGTTTTTCATGTTGATTTGGCTGGTCATATCAAATTTTAATGCTGTCGTTGAATTGACAGTGCTATCCCTGCCCAGGTTCATCCAGCCACCCATGCTCATTCCGTCGATTCCGGGAATACCGTATCCCCAATAGCCGTAAGGAGCTTCATCAGCGTAATATCCATCAAGTATCTCATATCTTTTCGTTGTATCTCTATCTGACATTTGATATGTGTCGTAATTGCTGATTTTGTTTTGAATGCTGATTTCATAAAAAGTTGTCGGACTTAGCAAATGAGTAAATTTCGCTCCAATCATACTTCGAAAAATGTCACTGGGACTGTAATAACCGGGCATGTAAACAACACTGGCGCCGCTGGAACCATGAACTAAGTTTGCAGCCTCTTCATTCATTCTCAAAACTCTTCCTGTGGGCGTGGTCTTCCAACTATAGGGTGAAACAGAGTTGGTTTCACTGTAAATACCGAGCACCGCGAGCTTCATAGAAGAAGAAATGTCAGATGTTAATTTTAACTGTGTATGATTTTCTGAATAGCTATCCCGTGATAGTGGAAAAACAAACATATCCTGTTCTCTAAAATGAGAAATATGAAAACGCAGGTTGCCTAACTTTTCACTGATAAAAGGAACAGGTCCACCGAATCCGGCATCAATAACAAAATCAGGTTTTTTGATGTCGCCCTGGCGGCGGTGCTGCCATTCAAATAATTTTTTGGCTCCCTCTGGCGAAAGGTCGTTGGTTGGATCATCATCTCTCATTGTCGCGTAGGAAACAGCATTCCACCCTTCAAATTGAGGATATTGGCGCTGCGTATAATCATCCCAATAGCTTCTTGAACCATCGCCATTATAATCTGTGAATGGTTCACCCTGGTCCCAAATGCCGTTTTCGTTTAAATCTTCAAAAGGCTCACCATTGTTCGTCCCAGTCCAGCACACCGCAGGATCGAGATATGGTCTGGTGAAATATGAATTGTTATCATAAAGTGAGGGACCAAAATGTTTCGCTGCTGCCGGTGCATAACGAATGGAGAGGGACGCGCTGTATTTTTGGCGATGTCCTTCTTTGGTAACGACATTCACTAACCCTGAACGCAAGTTTCCATATTCAGCATTAAAACCGCCAGTTTGGACCTGGATTTCTTTGATAGAGCTCAGGCTGATCGAATTGTAGGGAATGTTTGAGCGTTCATCATTCAATGACAGTCCATCCAACATAAAAACAGTCTGGTTTGGTCCACCACCGCGTACACTGATTCCTTCCCTGTCTTTTTCGATTCCAGCCTGGAGTGCAAGCACTTCCTGAACGTTTTGAACGGGCAGGTTTTCTATTGTCTCCGAAATAATGCTCATCTGGCTGTTGGAAATGTCTTTTGTTACAACAGGTCTTTCAGCGACAACAGTAATTTCCTCACCAGCGAGAACCTCTTGCTTCAGGTTTGCGTTAATGGTGGTTGTTAAATCAATGACAACTCTTACATCCCGGACCCGGTATTCTGTGTAACCTATCATTGAGAAAGTTAAGCTGAAAAGTCCAGGAGGTACATTGATAATAACGTAATTGCCATCAATATCCGTTGCCGCTCCCAGCGTTGTTCCCTCAATAATTACATTAACGCCAGGTAAAGGCAGACCGTTTTCATCGTCGATTACTTTGCCGGTAATTTTCCCGACAGTGCCGGCATAAAGCGATAGAGAAAAACATAATAATAAAATTATTACAAAGAAAATTGAATTTTTTCTCATCGAATTTAATTCCCTTAAAATCAAAATTAGTATGAAAATTTAAAAGAAATCCGGTTGATGCTATCGAACACATCAAACGGCATATATGAATAGTCGATCGCCAAGCCAAATAATTGCAGCCCAAAACCGGTTGTAAAGTCATACTGATCCTGGCTTGTAATGTAGCCTAATCGCAACGCCACTTTATCCATGAAAACATACTCAGCACCAATATTCAGATATTCTGAAAAAGAGCGTGGATGAACCGCGTCAACAGAAACTAATAAAGAATGATAATCAGGGTTGCTGGGAAGAAAATCAAACGCGTTAATAGAGGCGCCAATTTTAAAAGTCAATGGAAGCTGGAAGCCTTCTTTCTCGAATTTAACTTCTTCAGAAAAATTCCTAATGGTCATTCCAAAATTTAAGCTTTTAAAGCCTGTTCTGTAAAGAGTCCCAAAATCAAACGCGAACACGCCCAGGTCATAATTCTTTTTTTCGATGAGCGTATCTTCTTCTGTATAAACAGGGGCAAAACTGCTTCCCAGATCCTGATATACATATTTAACTTGTCCTCCCACAGAAAATCTGTCTGTGAGTTGCCTGGCGTATCCGAGACCAACCAAATATGCGTTTGGTTCGGGATTCCCGAGAAGGTCGCCAATGTCCTCAAAGCCCTGTTCATTTTCAGCGACCTGTGTCCATTCGAACTGACCATAGTCAACTGACAGGAATGACAATCCAAATACACCGTACTTCCCACCGGCGTAATTGAATGTCATGGACCCCGCGTTGTATTTAATGTCAGCGATCCAGTTCATGGTACTAAATGAAAGATCGATGTGTGACGAAACTGACGCCATCCCGGCTGGATTATAGAACATAGCAACTGATGAGCCATCCAAAGTGGTAAAGGCTTCACCCATTGCCGTGGCGCGCGCATCAACGCCAACACTTAAAAATTGGAAACCGGTCTGCGCTAATTTCGTTTGACTATAACTTTGCGGAACTATCAGAATAAGTGCTAAGGCTCCGATTAACAAAACAAGCGAAACTTTTTTCATTTTAAAATCTCCTAACTAAAGTTTAAAGTTAAACTTTTTTGCTTTAAACAAAATAGATTTTATTTGCTGTTTTTAAAAGAACTTAATAGTTACAATATTTTTGACTTTAAATATAAACTTTATCTCTTGCTACACAAAGCAATTTTTTTGTAATGGATCATTAATTATCTGATTACTATAAACTTTCGAATTTCTTTTTCACCTTTTTTATACAATAATTCTCCCGTTTCCGAATCAGTATAATCATTTGTTACTTCAAATACAGCGATATAAACTCCGCTTACAACGACCTGACCATGTTCCGTGGTTGAGTTCCACGATTCATCTCCGCTGCCGTCATTATGGAGTATTGTTTTTATCAAATCGCCTCGCTCAGTGAAAATTCTGATGATACATTCAGCCGGGATATTCAGGAACATGATTTTGTCCGGCTCACCGGGATATTGAAAATCCCTGTTCATTACATTGTATGGATTTGGCACTACGCGGATGTCAGCAAGTTTTTCACCAGCTTGACGCCGCAAAAAAGCGGGCTCAATCGTACGCGTCCAGAACATGCTGCTGCTCAAAGACCCGGACGGGTTTGCTGCTGATCCCACGTTATTGCTGCCATCATCAAATGAGACAATGTAGTAATAGTAGGAATAACCACGAAACGCTGATGTGTCATCGTAAGTATTAACAACGGTCATCTTTGTCTGTTGTGCTTGATCCATCAGGCAATGTGTAAGGAGAGTTTTCTTTGTACCAGTCTCTGCCAATTGATTCACATAATTGTCGGTTCAAGCCGTTGACACCTTCAGCGATTACCAGTCGGACACTGTCGCCAGGTTCCAGCGTATATGGTCCATAGCCATTAGTATTTGAGAAGCCGCCCGGAGTTCCTTCCAAAAGATTTGGAAATCCATCACCAACATACTCGTCATGACGGGGGAGGCGATGACCCTTGGTAATCCATTTCCACTCCTCTGCCATTCTCGCGGCGTCAAATTGGTCGTTCGGTCTTGTTGGAGGATCATCTGATTGCTGATAAGATGTCGTTGTAGGCTGCTGCGGGTCGTCATTTTTGTCTGTTGCTGATTTGTCCGCGTGCAGAGTAACAACACCAACAAATTGAGGACCTGACAATCTGCCTGATTTATATTTTACATCCGGGTAGCCTCGAAGGTCGTATGTTTCATTGGAATGTCTTCCCGCCCAGGCTATTTGACAGCGTAAAGAATCAGCGTCAGTATCTCCGTTTAACCAATCTTCGTAGTCGCCAGTGTAAGAATATGTTCCGAAGCTAAATTCTTCTTTGGCTTCACCACGTGAACTGAGCATTTGGCTATGCCCCCATCGAGGCGAATTTAGACCTGTCCAGGTAGCGCCTTCACGGCTAACAGCATATCGATAATGAAAATATATGTAAACCTCTTCCAGCGTTTGGTCAGGTTTTTCGATCTCATCATCTTTGTCAATGTTGCCGGTATTCTTAAAGGTTAGGTCATAAATAAAATAATTATCATGGTGTTGCTGCGCCCAGCCGTAAATTTTTCGCGTCATGGTAATCCCAATGGATGTGTTTACTACATTGTGAATGTACCGGTCGCAAAAAAGGTTGTCGTCTATTTCTTCCAGCACATCAGCCCACATTAGTTCGGAGCCAGCATTCCCGTCCACATAAACAAGTGGATGGTCAAAGCGTCCGATCATTTTGAATTCAATGGGCATCAGTTCCCGTTCCGTGTCCCAGCCTCTGGGACCACAGTGAACTACTTTGTAC
>NBLI01000076.1 GCA_002084535.1 Candidatus Zhuqueibacterota bacterium 4572_119 | reverse complement strand
ATGTGCCCAGTTCTCCGACTGTGATTTTATTTTTAGGGGTGTTTTTGTCGCTGGCGATTGTTGTGAGGTCATTGGGATTAGTTAGAGATAAAATTCATTAATTTAATAGAATAGTATTTTTAATTTGATAATCAATTCAATGCTTTTATATTTCTATACGAAATAATTCGTTTAATATTAAATTAATACAAATTATGAAATCACCAGTAAAACATATAATAAAATAAATTTTTCCAATTCTGCGTGGACATGGAATTAAAAAAGCGGGATTAGCCGGACAAAAAAAATAATGCAAAGCCGCGAAGTCGCAAAGCATCTTGTATTTTATTTGCCCAATCTTCGTGCCATTAAAATTTTGCGTGTAATTGTTTTGTAGATTTACTTTGGATTAGAGACTGCTTTTTAATTTTAGTGAAATGTGAAACATCAGACGTGAAAAGAAAAACATTTTTTAACCGCCAATTTCGCTAATTACACGAATTGTTGTTTTATGCTTCTTTTGGAATCGCTGTTATGTAGAATTCAACGGATACTTACGACGGATTGATTGAATCACTTCGTCTAACTGTTGAAGAAAACGTGATCGGTCACGCTTCCTAAGTGGCGGAGGTCCGCCCGTTATTTCTCCCGCGCCACGAAGCTCATACATCAGATCACGAGTCGCGACTGCCGGGCCAATGTTGTTTTCCGTGAACAACTTTCCGGTTGGACCAATTACACGCGCGCCTGCTTTCAAGCAGCGACTCGCAAGCGGAATGTCAGCAGTGACCACGATGTCGTCTGGTTGTACGTGTTCGACAATCCAGTCATCAGCCGCGTCGAGACCACCATCTACAGTTTCAAGCGTAATCCATGGTTTATCCTGAATACGCATCCAGGAGTTCGCTACCAATGTAACCTCAAGGCGATACCGGTTTGCTACGCGGTATATCTCCTGTTTGACCGGGCATGAGTCAGCATCAACAAAAATGTGCGGCAAAAAAACTCCTCACCATTATTTTAATCTTTACCGAACTTATCCGGATACCACCAAAACGCTTTGATACCACTATCAGGCAAAGTAAATTAGCATGGTCAAGTTAATTGTTCTTAGCGGCTTTTTCCTTTTTTGCTTTTCTTTTCTCTTTTATGCTTTTTTGAGGTTTTTTCTTTTCACTGGATTTTGCTTTGTCTTTACCTTTTGCCATAACATCTCTCCAATCAATAATATTTAAACAGCAACTTCAAAAAAATTATAAAGCATAAACACAAATTTTAAAAATCTTTTGCAACTTCAAAAAAATTATAAAGCATAAACACAAATCTTAAAAATCTTTTGGTTTTTTAAAACACTCATTTGACACAACTGTGTAATCGTTTGAGCAAGTTGTTGAAATTTATTGGTCAAGGGTATTGAGCAAGATATTAAAGAAAACTTAAAATGTCAAGCAGAAATTATTTGTGTTTTACTAAAACGAATATTGACTCATTTTATAAATTTGAGTAATATTTAAGTTTTCTATTGACTTTGTGGTTTAAATTCAGTAATTTCGGCGCAATTAATTTATATTTTCAAAGCGTAAATATTGGTCGTCAATTACATGGCTATTTTCGTTGAAGATGTAAATGACGCGGAATGAATTTGATCAAATAAAAGTATTAAAAATAATTACAGGATTTCAATTTCTGATTTCACTGTAATAAAATTTTTTATTTCAAGTTTCTGCCCAATCATTAGTTTGGCTGTCCGCTTTGGCTCTGCTTTGGTGATTGGGCATTTTTTTTAATTTTAAGGAAGCATTATGACAACATTTGAAAACATTGGGATAGAATCAGGATTATTGGAAGGTATTTTTGATCTTGGTTTTGAAAATCCTATGCCAATTCAGGAAAAAGTAATTCCGGTTTTATTAAAAGATAAAAAGGACATCATTGCATTGGCACAAACCGGAACCGGTAAAACTGCTGCCTTTGGATTGCCATTGGTACAGTTAATAAATCTGGATTTTAAAAAACCCCAGGCGCTAATACTTTCACCAACCCGTGAGTTGTGTTTGCAGATTACCAATGATCTGAAAAAATACGCGAAACATGTTCGGGGATTAAATGTCGTTGCTGTTTACGGTGGCGCTGATATTGATAAGCAAATTCGGGCTTTAAATAAGGGAGCTCACATTATTGTTGCAACTCCGGGTAGAATGGACGATTTACTGAACAGAAGAAAGAAAATCGATATTTCCGCGATTGAAACAGTTGTGCTGGATGAAGCAGACGAAATGTTAACAATGGGATTTAAGGATGAATTAGACGCGATTCTAAAGCAAACACCTGATTCAAAAAACACATTACTGTTTTCAGCCACCATGCCGCCTGAAATCAAACGAATTACTAAAAACTATATGGTCGATCCATTGGAAATCTCTGTTGGCGACAGAAATGTTGGGGCAGACAATGTTGACCATATCTGTTACCAGGTTCAGGAAAAAAATCGCTATTTAGCTTTAAAACGAATTGTGGATTATTTTCCGAACATTTACGGAATCATTTTTTGCCGGACCCGGGAAGAGACCAAACAAATCGCCAAAAAGCTCATGCAAGATGGTTATAACGCGGACGCGCTGCACGGAGATCTTTCACAGGCACAGCGGGAAGCAGTTATGCAGAAATTTCGCATTAATAATCTTCACTTGCTAACGGCAACAGATGTTGCTGCCAGGGGGCTCGATGTAAAAGATTTAACACATATTATCAATTATAACCTTCCCGATGAAGCAATACTGTATATCCATCGAAGCGGTAGAACCGGACGAGCCGGGCATAAAGGGGTTTCAATCGTGATTTCGAATTTACGTGAAAAACATAAAATTTCGAAAATCGAGCGCCTTTTGAAGAAAAAATTTGATATTCAACCAGTGCCAACAGGACGGGCTATTTGTGAAAAACAACTGCTTAATATTGTTGATCGGTTTAAAAAAATTGAGGTTGACCACGATGAAATCGAAAGCTTTTTGCCGGCTGTTTATGAAAAATTAGAATCACTTGACAGAGAAGAATTAATTAAGCATTTTGTCGCCTTAGAATTTAATCATTTTTTAGACTATTATAAAAGAGCGGATGATTTATTGGCTCCCACAAAAAACGACAGGGAAAAGCCAAAACGATCGAGAAAAAAAGAACAATCAAAAAGTCGTTTTGATAGTCGTCCGGCAAATCGTAAGAATGGTCGTTCACGACGTTCAACAGTTGAAGAAGGCTTTACAAGGTTTTACGTAAATCTTGGAGAAAAAGATAAGATAAAACCGCAAGACCTTATTGGATTGGTTAATAGAAGTACTCGAGGCAAAAGCGTGGATGTTGGGAAAATTGATATTCTTAGAAAATTTTCATTTTTTGAAGCTGATGAATCATACACTAATGATATACTTGACGGTTTTAAAAATATCAAATTTAATAAGAGAGAAGTGGTGGTGGAAGTGACAAAAGGGGAGGACGAAAGCGCAAAAGCATCCTCGCCTTATCCTGAAAGAAGAAAGGGCGCGAAGAGAAAAAAGGACAGATGGAGGAAGTAGATATCTTCAAAAGATTAAAGGGTACAACAGGTAACCGATCACAGGGTATTAAGGTTATTTTTTTTGACAGGTCGTAGATCCCGATTCTTTTCATCGGGGATAACAGGATATTCTGGATTTGCAGGATTAAATTGAGTAACGTAATTACAGAATTTGAATAACATGCAAAATCAATCTACTTTAAATCCAGTTAATCTTGAGAATCATGTGATCCTGTCCAATTTCATTTAATGGGCTCCCCTGTGATTGGTTACTACAACAGGTGTATAAGTAGAAATTTTATTCGTTATTAAAAATTCAGTGTTTGACGTTCGTTATGAATTTTATTCAAATATCGTATGCCAAACTCTGAACACCGAATATCGAACTTATTAATCAAGGAAATAAATTTAGATGCGAAAAAATGAATTTCGAAATATCGCGATTATCGCGCATGTAGATCATGGCAAGACAACACTGGTTGATGGAATGCTGAAACAAAGCGGCACATTCAGGGAACATCAACAGGTTGTGGATCGGGTTATGGACTCGATGGATTTGGAGCGCGAACGCGGTATCACCATCATGGCAAAAAACACCGCTGTCTGGTATAAAGACATAAAAATAAATATCATTGATACGCCGGGGCACGCGGATTTTGGCGGCGAGGTTGAGCGAAGTTTGAACCTGGTTGATGGCGCGATATTATTAGTGGATGCCAGTGAAGGTCCTTTACCCCAGACGCGGTTTGTGGTAAAAAAAGCGTTGGCAAAAAAATTACCCATCATTCTTGTCATCAATAAAATAGACCGGGCAGACTCAAGAATCAATGAGGTCATCAATGATGTTTATGATCTGTTCATTGATCTCGGTGCAGATGAAGAACAAATCGATTTTCCGATTCTTTACACGAACGCCAAGTTAGGAATAGCGCATCAGGAATTAAACGATACTTCAGATAATCTCAAGCCGTTATTTGATACGATTGTGTCCAAAATCCCCGGACCTGAAGCTGACGACGAAGCAGTACCTCAGTTTCTTGTTACAAACCTTGAATATGATTCTTATGTTGGTCAAATCGCGGTTGGTCGTTTGGCAAATGGTACTTTATCAATGGGGGAGGGATATTCATTGTGTGGAAAAGAAAGAATTACACGCGGCATAAAATTTTCAGCGTTATATTCATTTAAGGGATTGCACAAAAAGAAGGTTGATGCTGTATATTCAGGGGATATCATTGCCCTTGCTGGTGTGGAAAATATACAAATTGGAGATACGATTTCGGCATTGGAAGATCCTTTACCTTTGCCCCGAATTCATGTTGATGAACCAACCGTGTCCATGATTTTTTATGTGAATAATAGTCCCTTTGCTGGAACCGAAGGAGAATACTTAACGTCACGTCATTTGAAAGAGCGGCTGAAGCGTGAGACCAAGGGTAATGTCGCTATAAAAGTTTTTCCACAGGATCGGGCAGATGCTTTTGAAGTATGTGGTCGCGGAGAATTGCAAATGGCTGTGTTGATAGAAACCATGCGCCGCGAGGGATATGAATTCATGGTTTCCAAACCTCATGTGATAAAAAAAGAAATTGACGGAAAAATTCATGAGCCCATGGAGAAAATTTTTATCGATGTTCCGGAAGAATATGTGGGAGTTGTGACCGAGAAATTATCAAAACGCAAAGGTCGGTTATCCAATCTAAATAACAATGGCAGCGGTCGGGTAACAATAGAATTTATAATTCCATCACGTGGATTAATTGGTTTCCGGAGTCATTTCCTAACTGATACAAAAGGCGCCGGTGTAATGAATACACTTTTCGAAGGATATGAACCCTGGTTTGGACCCATTCCACAGCGCGCGTCCGGTTCGCTCATTGCTGACCGACCGGGAAAAGTAACAAACTATGCCTGTCTGGGCATGGTTGACCGGGGCGAACTTTTTGTTGACGCGAATATAAAAGTATATAACGGCATGGTAATTGGCGAGCGCAACAGAAACACGGATTTGGAAGTAAATATTACCAAAGAAAAAAAACTGACCAATATGCGCAGCTCCACGTCCGAAGCCACTGTAACATTGAGACCACCGCGTTTGTTGTCGCTGGATCAGTCCATTGAATTCATTGCTGAAGATGAATTAGTTGAAGTAACACCGAAAAATATTCGCCTTCGTAAAATGGAACTGGATGTTCATAAACGGACAGCATTGAAGAGAAAAGAAAAGCGAGCTGATTTGAAGGTGGCGTGATTTAAGTGGATGTCAATACTACCGATATCAGTTTTTTATTGGAGTAAGATTTTAAAAATTAATTCGCCAAAGCTGTGGAATGCATCCCCAATTTGATGGAAAACATAATGGCTGAACAATGAGACATGGTAATTATTGTTTGTTGGATTCTTACAAGAATCAATCAGAATCTGACAAGCTGTTTCCTGCTATTTTGTGGCAAATAAATCTCAAGTTTAAATAAACTAACAACCGACATAACTGCCTGTTCATTTCTTAAATTACAGCATGTTATGCAGTCTATTTTTGAAGGATTAATTTTTTTGTTTCTGAAAAGTTACTTGCTTGTAATTTATAAAAATATATTCCGCTCGCCAAATGATTTAGTTCCCGGCGTATATTATAATTTCCTGGATTTTGCTTCCCATGGAAAAGCACATCAATAGTTTGACCTGAAATATTTAGTAGTAAAATTCTGACATCACACTGCTGAGAGAGTTCATACATAATACATGTGGAAGAATTAAACGGATTGGGATAATTTTGATGGAGTCTGAATTTTGCGGGGGTTTTTGCCGAAGCATTTCTAACACTGGTTGGTATTTTGGATAATTTTTTGATTTTATTATTATCACAATCACAAATCCAAACATGTTCTTCATCATAAGTTAAATCCGTGGCATAACAATCCAGTTCATAGCCAACACCTGTTTCACTCAGACCTTTAGTAGTAGTGTCATTATCCCAATAAAAAAACGCCAATTCCCGGAGCTGATTACCCGGACCACTCATGCTATTATTTCTTACGCACCAAAGCGAGTCATTTATGATTGCCAATCCGCACGGATGCGCGCAACACAAAACCGCGGTCACTTCTTTAGTAACCGGATCGATTTCCAGCGTGCACGGACCGTAACCGCCATTGTAGGAAACATAGAGTTTTGATTTGAATGCGCCAATGCCCCAGAGGAAATTTGTTTCCATCGTGTTTGCTGCTGTTGCCATAAACCGAATGGAATCGGCGATAATTTCATTTGCAGTATCTATTTTTAAGATGCTGTAAATCTTGTACAAAGCAGAATCTTTTGAAGCCGGATAAAAAATCATCGTATCGTCAACCGCGATGTCGCTGACCACCCAGAGATCGCCATTCAAAAACGTTAATCCCTTCAAATACCTGCCCGGAAAATGCATTGTTTTAAGGACGGCACCTGTTGTGCTTAATTCATAGATGATTCCAAGGCTATCATCGGAATGATAAAAGTTGCTCCCATCGTAAGCTAATCCCCACGGTGATAGTGCCGGTGAATCGAATTCGTAAATTGTGATGAGGGAATCGGATTGGGAAAAAATCATCGACGGGTATAACCACAGCATCAATAAAATAAATGGAAAGAGAAAAAATATATTTTTTGTTTTTGAGTACACTTTCATTCTTTTCGAATATAATAATCAAAAAATTTAGTGTGCTTAATTGAGGTTATTGGAGCAATTTAAGGAAGTACTACATATTCTGCTGAAGCCTCACTTTTGGGAATAGGAAATCCATCCTCCTGTAATCCTTCAATGTGAAAATTTATTGCTTCATACATTTTTTTTCTGTTTCTTCACGGGTTGTTCCCAATGCGACACATCCTGGAAGGTACGGTGAATATGCTCCATAGCCATCTTTACTTTTTTCAATTACTATTAAATTTATTTTTGCCTTTTCAATCCAGCTTGTTTAAGAAAACACTATTCAATGTTTATGGTGGCATATCTCTGCCAAAGTTTCCTGAAATTGTGACTCTTCCAGTTTTAATAGAATGTTTAAATTGTCTATGATCTCCCTTCTATTTTCTTTATAACTTCTCGAACTTTCAATGATTTCCTGCCTGTTAAATTTATCGACGTATTTTCGAGGAATTATTTTGGATACATTCAAATATAAAAAAAATATTAGTAATTTCAAGCATTTTTTTTGCGATCATGTAGGTCATCGGACTTGAGGCTGATTCCCTACAACAGACCTGTTCTTGATGATTTTTCACCAGGTTGTATCGTCAATGTTTGAAATGGTTTATCTATCTTTGAGGCATGTTAGGATGAATGCCAAGGTTTTGTGCTGCATCCGTAACAGAACCTGTTATTTTTTTTGAACACCGCCATGTTTGTAATGGATTGTTGGTGTTCTGTTTTTTTTTAATTAAAAAACGTTTGCTTTGTTGAAATTTTACCAAAGGAAAAGCATTAGCAACAATGGATGATGTAGCTGAAGAAGCAGAATTAAGCAAGGGAACACTTTATCTATATTTTAAAAGCAAAGAAGACCTGTACCTGGCAATTAATTTACGCGGCATGAAAATTCTTTATGACCTATTTGCTGATGCGATAAAAATTCCCAAAACCGGTCTTGAGAAAGTGTATGCCATTGGTAAGGCTTATATGCGGTTTTTCACTGCTTATCCGGATTATTATAATGCACTCATGTACTTTGACTCTCAGGACATGAAAATCGAGGAACTTCATTCAAAAATAAGTGAATGCAATATACCCGGACAAGATGCGCTTGAAATTTTAATTGAAGCTTTAAAAATTGGCATAAAAGACGAAACCATTCGTTCAGACATAGAGCCGGTTAGAACAGCAGCTATTTTATGGGGGGT
>NBLI01000075.1 GCA_002084535.1 Candidatus Zhuqueibacterota bacterium 4572_119 | reverse complement strand
GTTTTATCGGCTTGCTTTATTTCCGGCTTTTTTTTCTTTTTTTTGGCAGGTTCAACCGGAGTGAGAGGTTTTTTATCATCCATCAACACGCTAAGCTGCTTCATCACCTGTTCCGCGTCGTCCACGGCAATAGTGTAGCCGGCGATCATGCCCTCAAAAATCTGCGGGACTTTACTCAACATGGGTAAAAATTCTGGATTGAATTTTATTTTATTAGTAGACATCAAATCAAATAAATCTCCGATGAAGGTTGCAAAATCGACCACATTTTTATTGGAGTAAACCTGTGCCGCGTTTTTCATGCCGGCCGCGGCGTTTTTGATATTCCGGCAAACTTTAGTATCAAATCCGCCATCAACCAGCGTTTTGACTGCCTCTTTTAGAATGTTCACGTCCCCCTGTATTTCATCCTCAAAAATCTGGTTAAAAACATTTTTCGGTAACTTACTTTCACCAGCGACAGCGCCTGCTTTCGCTTTCTGGGAGCCATTATCATTCAGCCTGAATCCACTAATGATGTCAAGTTTCTTTTCCTGATCAGCTTGCAATGTTGGTCCCGCGTCAGACTGCATTCCGTTAAACGTTTTTTTAAATGTCCTGTTTTCTGATCTCAACCCGGTAGCAATAATTAGAATCCTGATTTTATTTTTCAGATCTTCGTTAATTGAAGCACCCCAGACAATCTTCGCGTTTGGATCCAGCTTTTCGGCAATGGACACCATCACATTTCGGGCTTCCTTAATGGTCAGACTGTCATCACCTTCAATATTGATAAGCGCGCTTTGCGCTCCTGTTATATCAACGTCGAGCAGCGGATTATTGATGGCTCTTTCCACCGCTTCCTGTGCCTTGTTTTCTGACTCACTTTCGCCGATACCAATCATTGCCGTATCGCCGTCTTTCATGGTAATTTTTATATCCGAAAAGTCAAGATTCACAAGTCCTTTTTTAGTAACCAGCTCGGTGATCCCTTTTACCGCGTTCACCAAAATTTCATCGGCAACTTTGAATGCTGCGTTTAATGGCAAATCCGGAACAAGTTCCAACAGGCGGTCATTCTGAATCACGATCACTGTGTCTGAATTTTTGCGCAGCCGTTCCAATCCACTCACCGCGTTTTTTTCTTTTAAAACGCCTTCGTCTGAAAATGGCGTTGTTACCACCGCAATCGTCAAAGCGCCGAGATTTTTGGCAATTTCGCCTATTACCGGTGCTGAACCGGTTCCGGTACCGCCACCGAGTCCGCAAGTTATAAAAACAACATCCGAACCTTCAAGAAATTCCTTAATTTCTTTCTCATTTTCCCGAGCGGATTCTTCACCAACCTGGGGGTCGCTTCCGGCGCCCAACCCTCTGGTAATATTTTTTCCGATGATCAGTTTATTATCAGATTTTGTATATAGTAAATCCTGCGCGTCGGTATTCATAGCAATGGTTTCAACGCCCTTGACACCGGCTTCTTCGAGACGGCTGATTGTGTTATTTCCCGCGCCACCGGTCCCCACAACCTTAATCACTGTTCGATGTAGATTTATAAGATTTTTCAGTTCTTCATCATCAGTTTTCAGGCTAACTTTTTTTTCATTCGGTTTTGATGATACCATCTATATAATCCTTTTAAAAATTAATTATTATTTTTTCAGTGAAGTTTGGTCGATAGCTTTCAATGTATATTCGTAATAATCTTTCAACGTTGATAGTATCGATATTAATTTGCTTTCATTATCTGTATTTTCAGGATTAAAATCCTGTAGTAAAAGAATCCCCTGTTCAATCGATTCCAGTAGTTTATCAGGCAATTTTAGATTAGCTTTACGCGCGTTAACGCATATCGATTCTATCAGCTCCGGGAAAATGCCAATTTGTTCAAATCCAAGCTTAAGCGCTAATTCATTTAGAGACACACTTGCCAACTCCATATCTTCCAGCGCCGCACTTGTATTTTCTCCTTTTTTCAAATCCAAAGCGCTTTCCTGAATAACCTGAAAAAATAATTTTGCCTGAATGATAAATCCTGAAAAAGTTATTGTTTCCACTTTTTTCTCAATACCGGTTTCTTCATCTAACGTATGATTGGGATCAGCTAATTCAGAAAATCCATTACCGCTACCTGCCGGCTTTTTTCCCGCTGGAATTGACATGGTTAAACTAATATCATGTATCAAATTCAGCAATTCTTCATTTTCTTCACCAGGCATTACGAATGGTACCTTTTTTCCATTTTTATCTTTTCCGATCAAATCCATATTTTCGGGCAAATCTGCCAGGCTTGCCGGACCAAGTCCCGGAAAATTAATTTCATCTTTCTGGGTTTCATTATTTTGAACGGTGTTATATTCAACATTTTGTGTATTGGCAAACAATGTTTCATTTGGCAAATCTATTTGTCCGGGTGATCCATTCTGAAAGCCTCCATCCAGTTCCCAAATTGAATTATCCAAATTTTGAATTAACTCTTTTATGTTGTCTGAATCCCACTCATTTTGAAAACCAGCTAATATTTCAGTTTTTGCCCGCTCAACAAAGCTCAAATATTTTTCTTCAAAAGCCAGTTTATCTTCAAAAAGTTTATCATAAATATTAAAAATTCTTTGAGATATTTTATGGATCATTTCATAGTCATGAAATTTTGCCAATTCATTTAGCTTATAGAATATATTTTTAATTTTTTCGACAAATTCTTCAGAATTATTATCCTGTTTGTATTTTGCCCAGCTATCATCGACTACGGAAACAACCTTTTTTATTTCCTCTTTAAAAAATTTTTCAAAAGCCAGTTTTTTTTCAATTTGGAGATCTAATATCTCATCCGGCAAAAATGAAAAGCTATCTGGACGTGTATCCTCCCTCTGTTCTTCATTATCATAATTAATAAACTCTTTACTGATATAGGTATCCGAACCATCATGATTTTTAATCAATGTTTTGATCTTTGTTTTTAAATCTATATAAGAGGTTACAAGATTTCGTTGCTTATTTTGGGATAACAAAACCTGCCAATCTTTCATTGTGAACAATGCTAACTCTCTGATAAAACCTTTGGTCTCGGACTGGCTCAAATTTGAAAAATTTGCTTCTGCCAGCTTCTTTTTAAAATTGAAATAAAAAACGTCAAAGCCCTGTATTAGACTGATTTCAGTTAATTCTTTTGACGCGTTTTCGGAAGTGACTAAATATTCAAATAAGGAGGTAAAAACACGGAAGATCAAATTATCCATTTTTTCAAGAAATGTTTTATCTTTTAACTGGTTTATAAAAACGTGGTAAAAATAGCTTTTTGGGTCAAAGAACCTGTCGATTAATTCTTCAAGAAATTTCTCGTCCTGATTAAGTTGTTTTGCGCTCACCATGATGCCTCTGCTCGGATGTAGTTTGAAAATGCTTTTGGTGTATTTATGGAATGAATGTAATAAACGGGCACCCTTAATAATTAACTCAAAAAAGTGCCCGATTTAAAAAACTAATGATTTACTTGTTATATTAAAATGCGTCGGTTTGACTCTGATATTGCGCGTATAATTTTAAAATTGTGGGTACATAAACCTGCGTTTCTTCCCAGAGCAAAGTTAAATCAGTTTTATCATTTCTCTTCTCAAGCCATAACTTTGCCCTTCTTTCGCCGCCGTTATAGGCTGCTAACCCACCATCGATTTCATAATACTGAATTAGTAAGGAAAGATACCTGCATCCCAGACGGATATTTTGTATCGGATCAAACAAGACATCTTCAGCACTTTTCCAGGGAATTCCTTCCTCGGCAGCGAGCTCTTCACCGGTTTCAGGCATGATTTGCATCAAACCCAAAGCGCCAACCGGTGAAATGACATCAGGTCGCCAAGTTAACGCGCTCTCGTGGGTTATCGTCGCGCAAATTAAATTGACATTCAAGTTTGAATACTTCAAACACATTTCATGTATTTCATTGGCGATCGCGTATTTTTGTTTCCGCGGTAATTCTTCATTATATTTATTAATAATGCTGAGTACCTTTTGAATATTTTGTTGTCGCAAACTCACCAGATCAACAGCACCGCGAACATTCGCTATGTTCTCTTCAATTTCCAGCAATCTCTGTGAAGCTTCTGCTTTTGAGTAGTAGCTGTAAGTAAAACTTACAGTAGTAATAAAAACACAAGTAAGTATTCCAATTAAAATAATCGGTCTCAGAACGTGATGGTTTTTTTCATAGGATTTCATTTTCTGCGCCTCCTCGGGACCCATTAATCTCTTTCTACAATATCGTAATTCATGTTCATAATTCAGTGGAAAAGTAGTAGCTTATCTTTTTTAATAACAAGTTATTAAATCGCTTTACAAACTTCCTCCTCTGTTATTTACTTTTATATGTATCAAATATGAAGCCAAAGTTTTCTGATCAAAATTTTTTTCTAATATCACATCAAAGTGTATATTTTATTTTCATAATTAACAACACGTTATGGGAAATGTTAAAATTTGAATAAATAAATAAAAAGTGTAACTTATCAATATCAAATGAAGCGATTTAATTCTAATCAAACTAATTACTTAAATTTCTATCGAATACAACATTCTATTTTTATATTATGTTATCTTTATTGACTTTAGCCTCAAAAATTTTCCGCGTTTTTGAACGGTATTTTGGATGATGATGATTCAATTGTTCCGTCCTGATTCAATATCTCTTTGGCAAGGTCAGAATAACTCCTGGCGCCGCGACTATTATTGTCAATAAACTGCACTGGTTTGCCAAACATGGGAACTTCAGCCAGACGAATATTTCGGGGAATCATCGTGTCAAATACCAGTTCCTTTAATGTATATCTCAAACGCTCCAAAACAAAACGGGACAATTTACTTCTTAAATCAACCATGGTAATTAAAAATCCCCGATAAATTAATTTTGGATTATGATTCTTTTTAATATCCCGAATCAACTGCAACACTTTTCTGACTGTCGCGAGCGCGTAATATTCACATTGTACAGGTACAATGACAGAATCCGAAACCTTCAGTACATTGGCACTCACATCACCCAGTGAAGGTGGACAGTCGATTAATATATAGTCAAATTGCAATTTGACCTGTTTCATTAACGCGACCAACTGCTTATTATTTTCTGTGGTAATTTTTCCCAAAATATCTTCATTTGTTGAAAGGAAAATACCAGGTATAAAAAATAAATTTTCCACTCCAGCCGGGTGAATTGCGTCCTTTAGCTTTGATTTTTTTAACAACAATTCACTGACATCAGAACGGATATCATATTTGGAAAATTTGAAACTGGAAGCGATCTGCGCCTGCGGATCGAAATCTATCAACAAAACACGATTTCCAAGTGCTGCTAAACCGGCTCCTAAATTGACGACCGTGGTCGTTTTTCCAACACCACCTTTTTGACTTACGATTGAAATAATTTCTCCCATGATGCCCCTAATCTTAATTATTGTAGTTGAACATTTTTTAAACTATGTTTGGTTAAATCATTTTTTAACAATTTCCACCCATAATAAATTGTTCTTTTTTCTGATTGATTCTTGTCTTTAATAAATTCAAAACTGGCAGTTTTCCAATTCAGCATGTTTAATAACGCCATTTCACCGGAAAGCTCTTTTGTACGCGCGTGAACAATTTCACCGGCTTTGAAAAATATTTCCCCGGCATCCCGCCCATTTTTGACGTTAATGCTGCCGGTTATTTTTTGATCGTATTGCTTTTTAATAAAATCCTGAAGTGATTTCTTGCGGCTTTTTTCTTTCCCTGGTGCTGACAATTCCATAAGCATACTTTTAACCGTCTTTTTAAAATCTCTCATATCAAATGGCTTTTCAAAAAACTGGACCCCGGAACCAGCCGCGATCTTTTCCGCGTCCGAATTATATTGTGACGTCATCAGGATGAACCTGGAATCCGGCAAATTTTTCTTTACATAATCTAAAACCATATAACCATCAGCGCCGGGCATATGAATATCTGAAATCACGATGTCAAAACTTTTCTGCTTAAGCATTTCTAATGCCAGATCGCCTGAAGTTACCGTTTCTATTTCATATCCACTATATTCTCGTTTCAGATTATTGGCGATGCTCCAGGTCAGATTTTCTTCATCATCAATAATTAATATTCTTTTCACTTCTGTTTTCATTAGCCATTTTCCCCGTTAGAAATTCTGTATTAGCACATCTCCATTCAGGCAAATATTATGCCAATTACATGTTTTAATTAGCCCTATATATTTAGCATATATTAATTGTTTTATTTTTAATCGGTTAACAAATCTTTTTATTTTTAATTTTATTTATTACCCACTGATAGGTAAATAACCCCATTGCAAAACTTCATTTTAAACTGATAATTTGTAAATTTAACAACAGTTATTTGCTGAAATGGTGGTCAAATACTGAACAAAAAGAGATGTTTGCAGGATTTCAAAATGAATAGGTTTACAAATAAAAGCAGGTTCAATTTTTTTTTATAAAAACAGGGAAAAAATACAATTTATATTACAAAAATGAAAGTAATTGAAAATTCGCTTTGTGTATTTGACACAAAAAAAGCTGTAAAATCAAAGACTTACAGCTTTTCAAATGTAACCGATTACAGGGTAGCAGGATACAACAGATTAGCAAAATTATGCAAAATATATTATAGTTGAAGAGACCGGTTTAACCGTTATTAGAATAATAAAAAATGATTAGTACCTTAATGGTGCCGGAGATTCGCCAAAAAACGAATCTAATTTTATGTGAGAAACTTTTTTTTAAATCATGAGATTCCAGTATCCGCCAAAAATCGATGGAACTGGAACGACACAACATAACTAATTGTATTTTAAGCTAATAGCTAACTGCTAATTGCTAATAGCTGTTTCAAGTTTCTTGAAAGTAAAATTCATGCCCGATTTGGAATGCAATCCCATGGATGGCAAACATCGCATAAAGGCGATGTATTCCAGACAACCTGTTTTTAATAATCTCAAATTATTAATACTTGTTTTGCCAATTAAT
>NBLI01000074.1 GCA_002084535.1 Candidatus Zhuqueibacterota bacterium 4572_119 | reverse complement strand
AAAACCAGGTATTTTCCAATCAAAATAAAAACTGTTTATATTGAAGTTATAGCACCGTAATTCATGAAAAAAATTAAAATACCTGGTTTTTAGAATGAATTCATCTATGAAATCAATAAATATAATTGTTGATGGCACAATTTATTATTTAGTTGAAGTGTACGACATCTCTGTCTGCCACCAGTATCTGAGGTATTACACTGATTAATATAAACCGCTTGACATTGGAAAAGCATATTTGTAAATTTTATCCAGTTAAATAGAAAAGGAAAGGTGAATGAGTAATATTTACGGAAAAAATCCAGTAAAAGAAGCAATCGAATCAACGCAGCCGATAGTCAAAATCTACATCGCGAAAGGTAAAAGATCGCCGTTCATAAATGAAGTATTACAATCCGCGCGTCAAAAAGGAATTCCTGTCCGGGAAGTTGAAAAGAACAAACTGCGTGAAATGTCTGGTACAGAAAATCACCAGGGCATTGTCGCGGTGATGACGGAGCAATCCTATGGCAGTTTTGAAGATATTTTAAAAAGAGCTGAAGAAAAAAAAGAACCTGTGCTGCTGGCAATACTTGATGAAATTCAGGATCCGCACAACCTGGGCGCGATCATTCGTTCCGCTGAAGCGTTTGGATTTCACGGGATTGTTATTCCCAAAGACCGGTCAGCCGGTTTGACTGAAACCGTGGCAAAAACATCCGCCGGAGCTGTTGCTCATTTGCCGGTTGTCAGGGTGGGGAATTTGGCGCGCACCATCGATGATTTGAAAAAGGATTATGGTCTCTGGGTGACAGGAGCTGACCAGGACGCGTCAAGTTCTTTGTATGAAAATGATTTGAACCGACCGTTGGGAATCGTGATCGGCAGCGAAGGAAAGGGAATGAGGCGGCTGGTCAAAGAGAAATGTGATTTTTTAATTAAAATTCCCATGTCCGGGAAAGTAAACTCGCTGAACGCTTCAGTGGCTGCCGGGATTGTTTTTTGTGAAGCGAGGAAACAGCGGAAGTAGTCGCCGGAAGGTAGTTTTGTTCTGCCTCCCGGCAATCTCAAGAGCTAAACACTTTGCCTTAGCCGCTCGATTTCAGCCGCCAATGCTGACCTGCCATCAAATGTATTCACATCAGCGGTAAATGACGGATTGAGTATTTGTACTTGTGCCAGGCTGCTGGTAAAATCCAAAGTAGCGAAGTAGCTCTCTGCTAACAGCAAATGCAAGTCTTTGTAATCCAGTGTTTCATCATGACTAAAATCCCAATCGGATTCAAGTCCAATTGCTGTGTTAGCTGAATTAATGGCTGACTGGTAACTTTTTTGCGCGTTATGAGCAAAAGCCAATCCAGCATGTGCGTCAGTTAAATTAGCGTTTAAGGTAATTGCCGAGCTGAACCGGCTCACCGCGTCGGTTAGGTTTGTTAATCTGCCATTTGTCCAGCCCGCTCCATTAAAGGCGTCGGCAATGGTTTCGTCCTTTGAAATAGCCTCTTCAAAGCTGGTTAATGCCGCTGAATAATCAGCGCTTTCAAAATTCTCCCAACCCTGGGCAATGAGCTCTTCCGCTGTTAAATCCGGATCGGTCCCGTTATCAGCGTCACAAGCGAAAATTAAAAACAAAATCAATATGATATATTTGAATAGCTTCATTTTTTTATTCTCCTAAAAACTTACTTGATTAAAATCATTTTTTGTGTGGCTGAAAACTCGTAATTGGAAAGCCTGAAAAAATATACACCACTGCTTACGGATTGTAACAGATCATTTTTTCCGTCCCACAAAACATCATGATAGCCTTGGTGCAGTTTTCCAGTTTTGAGAGTTTTTATCAGCTCACCTTTTATATTGAAAACTTTTAAAGATGCCTCTGTTTCTTTGGGCAGGTAAAAGGAAATGTTTGTGTTCGCGTTGAATGGATTAGGATAGTTTTGCGAAAGCGAGTATGTGACCGGGGCAACCGGATCGGTGTCGTTTTTATCATAAAACAGGGCGAACACACCCAGTTGGCTGATGTTTGCAGTAACGGTGTTTGATGTTAAATTCACCTGACATGGGATTTTGTGCCAGTTCTCATCTAATAATTTATAAATACTAATTTGTGATTCATCATACTCTGTTGGCAAATGGTCAGAATATGTCATTTGTATTTGCACCGGCTCGTCAAAGTTATACCCGGCAGGACCAATTTTGAAAGATTTTGAAATTTGTTTAAGTTCAGGTTCCGAATCAGATATAGTCTCTGAAAAAACTGTAAAGTATGAATTTTTATGAATTGAATTTTGAGCGATGTTCAGGCTCAAATTTTCATAATTAATGCTGCCGCCAACATTTACTTTTAGCAGGGTAACATTAAAATACTTCAGTAAGGTCTCTTCATTTTCTCCCTGAATCGTGGCGTTAACAGTAAGCGTGGCGGTTCCGCTTTCTGTTAAAACGTATTCACCTTTATAAAGAAGGCTTTCTAATTGAGTCATAGCCAGGCTCACCGGACTGCCTGTTCCGATTTGAATTGTAGCCGCGGGGGTGCCTTGCAGTGAGCTTTTAGCGATCAGGTAGAAATCGATATATTGAGTTAATGCCGGGTTTTGAAAAACAGACAGGTTCAGGCTTGTAACCGGCGGATTATCTATAATATATTGAACGGCTTCATAGGCGTCCAGTTTTCCATAACCCCATTTGTTTTGTGATGTAGTGAAATTATCAGTTCTGGCGGACTGGATGATCGCGTCCCTGATTTGAATCGCGTCCAGGTTTGGGTTTTGCTGAAGCATCAGCGCGACAGTCCCGGCGACATGCGGCGCTGAAAAGCTGGTTCCCTGGCTAATCGCGTGTTTGTTGTCTCTCGCGACATAAGCATTGGGATAAGATGGAGAACCACTGTAAAACATCGAGTAATATGAACCAGGAGCCGCGTCAGAGGAATAGCTGGCTGCGATCAACTCTCCGGGCGCGCAAATTTCAGGCTTTATCCTGTTGTCTCGTGTTGGACCCGGGCTGGAAAAACCGGATGCGGCGCCGGAAACCAGACCGGGAATATAAAGACTGTTTCCGTCGAGGTCTGTCCAATTCGTCTTAGTAATATAGGAGCCGACGGTAATGGCGTTAAATGAAGTTCCTGGCGTTCCGGCAATCATCGAGTTGTCTATATTGGATGTTATTTGCGCTCCCATGGAAGAGCCTGCCAGCCACAGGTCAAATCTGCCAGACGTTCCTTCGAAAACAATTTTCCATGTGCCCTGACGAGGGAAGTTCGATGAGCTATAATCATAAACCTGTATTTGGATCTGTTTGTCTCCATTCAGAGTGCTGGGACCACCTCTGGCGTTTGAGATAAAAACAGCGCCTTCATTGGTATCACGGCCTGATTCGTTACCACTGGATACTGGCCCAATGACATTATTGTTTGGTGAAATGACACTTACCTGGTAACTATTTGCAGCTTCGTACCAGGCTTCGAAAATAACGTAGTCATCCATGTTGCTTGAATTGGGAATATAGGATGGTATATTAAAATCGATTTCAAAGCGATTGGTCCCGCCGCTGAAAGTACCGGAAGAGTGAATCGCCTGCTCACCGTCATTGCCTGCAGAAATTACAATCGACTTTCCTTTGATACCGCTGCCAACGAGGATGTCAAGCGCCTGCTCAGAAAGGTCTTTTCCATCATGAGGACCGTTGCTGCCACCCAGACTCAAATTGGCGACATAGGGCTTGTTCATTGAAATCGCAAGGCTGTCAATAAAATTCGCCGCGTTAATGTAATCAAAATCAAGAAAATTTCTACTACCCAAAGTTCGGGTTCCTTTCACAATTACCAAATCCGCTTCAGGCGCGACGCCCACGTATGTTTCAGCGGGAACACCGTTATCAGTGGCAAAGCCATTTCCTGCCGCGCTTCCAGCCACGTGCGTGCCATGTCCGACAACGTCTGATTCAGATACTGTGAAAGTGCCGTTAATCGCGTTATTTATATCTGCTTCAGTATAAAGCGTTCCCCCATACGGTCCGGTGCCATCCAATATTTCATCACCGTTGGTGTCACCCGGATCGCTGAAATCCAGCAGGGCTTTAATTCGTGTTGTACCGTCAGCGTTTCGGAAATCCTCGTGGCGCCAGTCAATTCCAGTATCAACGATACCAATGATAATACCTCTGCCTGTGAGCCCAAATTGTGAACGGGTTTGCGGGACGCCAATTTCGGGTACGCTCATGTCGTTTCGGGTCCGGGCGGCTTTTGGTAATTGAATATATTTAATTTCTGGTGTTTTAATAATGTTAACGATTTCAGAAAGTGGAACTGAAGCTGTGACAATTTCTCCGATTTTGGCAAAAACGCTGATTTTTAGATTGTTCAACTCGCTTCTTGATAGAGTGGTTTTGAGGATAACATTTATTCGCTTATTTTGGGCAAATGGTTTTTTTATTGTTTGCTGAAAAATTAAAGGCTGCATGTCAGGATGATCAATGATAACAGCCAGGGAAGGATCAATTTTTTGATAATCCACGGAAGACAATTGCCCGGCGTAAGCCTGCCCAAACACAAAAATTGTAATTATCCAAATCAGAAAGAAATTTTTTTTATTCATTTTTTTAGCTCCTTAAATTGAGGTTTGTTTTGAAGAGAATCACTGGAATGAGCCTCAAATTTTTTTGAACCTTGAATCGAATCTATGAATTTCATTTTTGCCAAATCATAAATAGCGCTTGCCGGCATGATTGCAGTGTGGATGTGTCCGATACTTGCTTTGATTTTAATTTTTTTTTGGGTTAGAACAGAATGATGCAGGTCTGTAAGCGGCTCATTTGCCTTGAAAAGAACGGTTATGTTTTGATCCAATTTTGAAGCTTTGTGTAAGTTTTGAATTTTTAGCTTGAGACCCGGATCAACCTTTTTTCCCAATTCCGGTTCTTTGCATCCGTAAAAAAGAAAAACTGGAATGATTATGAAAAGGAGGTATAAAGCAATTTTCGAAGTTTTCATGGAATAGTCCTTTGCAGTATTCAGGAAACATAAAAATTATCGTAACTATTTAGCCACGAAGACTCAAATGCACCAAGTAAAACACAAAGAAAAAAACATACAGAAAAACGATTAATAACAATGGAAGATTTTATATCTCAATAAAATTAAGGTGCTAAAGCGTCCCGCTGAATCAGCAAAATGTCAAACATGAAATACCCTGCTGGTAGCGGGAGTATAACAGGAAAACAGGTTTTTAATGATTTTCGTTTCATGTTTGACTTTTCACGTTTCACTAAAATCTTTGGAATTTGTGCAACTTTGTGTCTTGATGAATTTGTGGCAAAAACAAACTAATCTGAATAGTTACAAATTATTTAACGATATTTTTAACACAATCAAATTTGAAATATTTATTAATATAGAACTATTTTTGTCAAAATCAAAGCAAAATATTGAACATTCAAGAGGAAAATGGAATGTGAAAAAGTGAGTTTTGTTTAGCCAATATGTTGAAAAGGGAACGGTAATAATTTCGGCAAAATTACTTGGGCAGGGTAAAAGCCTGTTTTAAAATTACTATAAATTTGAATGACCAGTTGAACGAAAAGCATTCGACTACGCTTGGGCTGAAGCTCATCCGTCGCGATGAGTGGAGTCGAAACGTTATTATTCTTTAAATTTCAACAATACTACATTTTCAACTGGTCATTATATAATAATTATAGCTCTGCCTTTAAAGCTTGTGATTATCTTTTGATACTTGTGGCAGACGATTCGGCGCTGATAATAAGGGGTGCTTATATTTTTTAACTTTTGAAAACAGGACAGATTACTCAAAACTTATCGCGACGATCAGAATATTGAAAAAAAATGCCCTTGTTAAACCAAATAATTTAAAATGACATTAACATTTTTTTTGAAATAGCCGGTATGTTTTGTAAACTTCAGCGCCCATGTTTTTTAGCGCGGTATTCATGGGATCGTTGGTTTCGAGAATCCAGGAAAATTCGCCCCAATTGTAACCTTTGGCTATGGCATTTTGGTATGTATCAACATAAAAAACCGCATCGATACCCAAATTACGATATTCAGGCAGTACACCCATAATGATCACTCTTAGCCGGTTAATTTTTTTCATGTGATATAACAGTTTAAACAAACCAAAAGGAAAAAGTCTGCCATTGAGTTTAGCAAGCGCTTGATTAACATCAGGGCAGGCGAGTGAGAAACCAATAGGTTCGCCATTGTATTCCGCGAAATATACGAGGTTTTCATCAAGTATAGGAACGAGTTCGTCCGCGAGGTGGTCGATTTCGTGATCTGTTAGCGGTACAAATCCCCAGTTTTTTTCCCAGGCGTTATTATATATGAGCTTTACACGATTGACCTCATTCTTCACATCCTTTTTATTAATGGGGCGGAAGGTACATTTGCTTCTCTGTTTTATTTTACCGACAACCCTGATCATGCGGTCTGACATTTTCATAGAACCGGTATCCATAAAATATGCCCACAGATCCATCGCTTTCCCAAAGCCGTATTTTTCAATAAAATCCTGGTAATATTTAGGATTATGCGCCATCAGAATGGCTGGGGGTGTGTCAAAACCGTCAATTAGTAATCCACAAACATCATTTTGTGAATAGCTCGCCGGACCACGAACGCTGTCTAAATTTTTTTCCTTTGCCCAATCCATGGCAGTATCTAATAATTTTTTTGCCACCGTGAAATCTTCGATGGTCTCAAAAAAACCAAAAAAACCGATATTCTCATTGTGAATCTGGTTGTGCCGGTTATTTAAAATCGCGGCTATTGTGCCAACAATTTCACCACCCTTTTTGGCTATAAAAAAATCAGCTTCAGAATGTTCAAAAAAAGGATTTTTCTTTTTATTCAACATTGCTTTTTGTTGGCTGATTAGAGGAGGGACCCACATGGGATCATTTTTATAAATTTTCCAGGGGAACTTGATGAAGCTTTTCATATCTTTTTTTGTAGAGACTGGAATGACTTCAATGGTACTATCAGACATATTTAT
>NBLI01000073.1 GCA_002084535.1 Candidatus Zhuqueibacterota bacterium 4572_119 | reverse complement strand
AACTGTTCGGGAAGATCCCTGCCACGGTTGAAAAACATCTCACAGCAGGCGCTGAGGGAAAAATTCCGGACACACCAAAAGCAGGAGATCCCGTTTTTAATAATACTTTCAATATTATCGTTGGCAGTAATTGGCAGGCTGTTAACGCCGCGCGGATCACAGCTCAAAAATTAGGTTATCATACGTTGATTTTATCCACTTTTGTGGAAGGAGAAACAAAAGATGTCGCTCGTGTCCATGCTGCCATCGCGAAAGAAATTTTAAAATCCGGCAATCCAATTTCCAAACCAGCATGTATTATTTCTGGTGGCGAAACAACTGTTACTATCAAAGGTGATGGATTGGGAGGACGAAACCAGGAATTTGTATTAGCTGCCGCGATTGACATTAATAATTTGAAAAATGTTGTGGTTTTCAGCGCAGGAACAGATGGCACTGACGGGCCCACAGACGCCGCCGGAGCAATCGCTGACGGGGAAACCATAACCCGTGCAAAAAAAATGGGTTTAAACGCTTTTACCTATCTGCAAAACAACGACTCATACCATTTCTTTGAAAAATTGGGAGACCTCATCAAAACAGGTCCAACCAATACTAACGTGATGGATTTAAGAATTTTATTGATTGATTAAAACATTTTTTTATATATATTTGTATAAATTCCACGAGTAAATTTTTCATTCACCGATTATTAATATTATAAGCAAAGTATTTACAAAACTCAAACAAGGAAAAATGGAAAAGCAAAATAATCTAAAAATTGGAATTCTGAAAAAATTAAGCGACTCATTTGTTCAATACACCCAATTCAGTCAGTCAACCTACCTATTTATATTAGGAATAATTGTTGGTATTTTGGGTGGATTTGTTTCTATTGGTTTCCGGTGGTTAATAATTTTTTTCCAAAAATTTACAATAAATGATAGCGGCAGCATATTAGAATCTCTGACGCATCTGCCGTTCTATTATAAAATTTTAATCCCAGTTATTGGCGGAGCCATCGTGGGACCAATTATTTATCTTTTCGCCAGGGAAGCGAAAGGTCATGGCGTCCCTGAAGTAATGCAGGCAATCGCGCTCAAGAATGGTGTAATCCGCCCGCGAGTCGCTGCCGTAAAATCAATTGCCTCCGCGATAACAATCAGTACCGGAGGCTCTGTTGGGCAGGAAGGTCCGATCATTCAAGTTGGCTCGGCAATTGGTTCGTCCATTGGGCAATGGCTAAAAGTTTCCCCGGAACGGCTGAAAATATTAGTTGGTTGTGGAGCCGCCGCGGGAATCGCCGCAACGTTTAATGCTCCCATTGCCGGTGCATTTTTCGCGCTTGAAATAATTTTGGGCAACTTTGCCCTGACAAGTTTCAGTCCCATCATTATTTCCTCGGTAATGGCAACAGTAATCTCAAGAGCATTTTTTGGTAATTATCCAATTTTTACTGTGCCGGGCTATTCTTTAGTGAGCATTTGGGAAGTGCCTCTTTACATGGTGCTCGGTTTAGTCACCGGAATCGTTGGACTGGCTTTTACCAAATCGGTTTACGCCAGTGAAAATTTCTTTGATAAATTAAAAATGCCAGAATATTTAAAAACTCCCCTGGGAGCAATTTTCCTGGGGCTTTTAATCATTCTCTCCCCGCATGTTTTTGGTGGCGGTTACGAAACAATCGAAATGGCGATGCAGGGCAAGCTGATTTGGCACTCATTGTTATTGCTGATTATCTTCAAGCTATTAGCGACAAGTGTTACACTGGGTTCAGGCGGATCTGGTGGTGTTTTTGCGCCGGCGCTGTTCCTAGGTGCTGTTGCCGGAGGCGCTTTCGGGCAATTGGTGAATTTCATTTTTCCTTCAGTAACGGCAAGCAGCGGGGCATACGCCATGGTGGGAATGGGTGCGGTTGTAGCTGCTACCACACACGCGCCGATCACTGCCATTCTTATCCTGTTTGAAATTACCAATGATTATAAAATCATTCTTCCGATTATGATCACCTGCACCATTGCAACAATTTTAGCGCGCAGGCTAAAGCAAGATTCAATCTACACGTTAAAACTAACGCTCAGAGGTATTACTCTGGATCAGGGCAGAGAAGAAATAATTATGAAATCATTTTCTGTTGGTGATCTGATGCGGGCAGACCCACCAACCATTGACGAAACTTCGCCGTTGAAAGAAATAATTAAAATTTTTATGAAAAGTCAGGAACCTCATTATTACGTTGTAAATAAAAACAGCCAACTGATAGGTTCACTTTCAACCCATCTGGTAAAAGGAGTGCTTAGCGCCAGTGAAGATTTAAATCGCTTGATTATCGCCAGAGATTTGCATAATCCTTGTGAAGTGTTTGTGACTCCGGAAACTGACCTGGCAACGTGTATGCACAAATTTGAGCGAGTCGAAAGTGATCACCTCCCCGTTGTAGATAATGAAAAATCCAATCACCTAATTGGTAGTATCTCAAGGAAAGAAATTATAAAACTCTATAACAGGGAAATATTAAAAAAAGATGTTTTGGGAGTAAAATATGTCCGGAGTATTGGCCAGGAGAATAAACGTAATTTAGTTTCCTTGCCCAGAGATTTTAAAGTTGATTTTATTTCGGTACCGGAAGAATTTATTGGCAAATCAATTAAAGATATTAATATCAGGGCAAAATATAAAATAACGATTATTGCTGTGAAACAAAAATTGAGTGACATTGGGCAGAGCAGTGAGATGCCCGACCCTGATAGAACATTTAAACCAGGCGATATTCTTTTCGCCGCCGGCAAAAGTGAAGATGTTGATAAATTCAGAAAACTATCAAGTAGCGCTGTAAAATAATTTTTCACTTTTCAGAAAATGAAGATAAACAGCCGTTGCTGGCTGTTGGGTCGAAAACTCAAAAACTTTGAGCTGCGCCTGATCACAAAAATATGATAAAAAAACAGTAACCTTTCAGCTAAAAAAATAAGCCAAAGTGACACGGAAATCACAGAGTTCATTTTAT
Organism: Candidatus Zhuqueibacterota bacterium 4572_119; assembly: GCA_002084535.1. GTDB lineage: Bacteria > Zhuqueibacterota > Zhuqueibacteria > Thermofontimicrobiales > Thermofontimicrobiaceae > NBLI01. Next base: position 10,927 of record NBLI01000073.1, on the reverse strand, counting down.
TCAACATCATTTCATTTTTTTTGATTGATTGTATGTATTCTCTGTGCCTCTGTGGCTAACCAGTTACAAAAAATATTAGCTTAAAGAACCCTCATATTAAATTGTCAAATTGAAATTGTTTTACATTAACGCATAAAATAAAAATTATCTAAAATCCGGTTTTCTTTTGGCTTTGGATTTACGATTTTCTATTTTATCCCTGTGGATAAATTTTTACTTAAGCCATGACAATTATTACAATAGCAACAGTGAACCTAACGCACCTCAATAAACTAATAGATGAATGTATTTAGACAAGCAAAAAAGATAACAAATAGCTTAAGCAATTCTTTTGTAAAATATACAAAATTAAGCCAAACTACCTATCTGATGATTCTTGCAATTATGGTAGGGATATTCGGTGGATTTGGAGCAATCGGCTTTCGCATGCTCATTGCTTTTTTTCAAAAATTAGCGACCGGCAATTCAAATGAGGTCATCGCAGTTTTACAGGCTATGCCTTGGTACATCAAAATCATAATACCAATATGTGGTTCATTGATTGTAGGTCCACTAATTTTCTTCTTAGCCCATGAAGCAAAAGGTCATGGAGTCCCTGAAGTTATGGAAGCCGTGGCTTTGAAAAACGGTACAATTAGACCACGGGTTGTACTTGTAAAATCGCTGGCTTCCGCCATCACAATAGGCACCGGTGGCTCTGTCGGCAGGGAAGGTCCAATTGTGCAAATTGGGTCTGCCTTTGCTTCAAGCCTTGGACAACTGTTAAAGGTTTCTCCGGATCGACTAAAAATATTAGTGGGCTGTGGCGCAGCCGCCGGAATAGCCGCAACTTTTAACGCCCCCATTTCAGGAGCCTTCTTTGCTCTGGAAGTCATTATCGGGAATTTTGCTTTACAAGGCTTTAGTCCAATTATTATTTCATCAGTGTTTGCCACCGCTGTTTCACGCGCCTTTTTAGGGGACTTCCCGGCTTTTAATGTTCCACAATATTCATTGGTTAGTGTTTGGGAAATCCCTTTGTATATAATTTTAGGAATAATCACTGGTCTAATCGCTGTAAGTTTTACAACCTTACTCTATAAAACTGAAGATATCTTTAGCAAAATTCGCGCTCCCGAATATACAAAAAATTCTATCGGTGGTTTGTTAATCGGCATTATTTTAGTGTTCTTCCCTAATGTTTATGGTGTTGGTTACGAAACAATTGAGCTCGCATTAACCGGAAACATTATCTGGTATAGTGCCTTGATTTTGATTTTTATTAAATTGTTAGCAACAAATATTACATTGGGCTCCGGAGGTTCCGGTGGTATTTTTGCTCCTTCGCTTTTTCTTGGCGCTACGACCGGCAGTGTTTTTGGACATCTTGTGAATCGATTGTTCCCGAACGTTACTGCCAACAGCGGCGCTTATGCCATGGTAGGAATGGGTGCGGTAGTCGCCGGTGCAACTTATGCACCTATTACGTCAATTTTAATTTTATTCGAATTGACCAATGATTATAAAATTATTCTTCCGGTTATGATCGCGTGCACCGTTGCAACTGTTCTTGCCCGGAAATTGTCGAGTGATTCGATTTATACAAAAAAATTATCTTTGAGAGGGATCACTCTTGACCAGGGCAGGGAAGAAATCATCATGAAAACCTTTTCCGTTGGCGATTTGATGACCGCGGAAGCGCCGGTTATTGATGAATGTTCGAGTTTAAAAGAAATCATTAAAATTTTTATGAATAACCAGGAACCCTATTTTTATGTTGTCTCCAAAAATAATAAACTGGAAGGTTCTTTATCCACGCATCACGTTAAAGATATTCTTAGCGCACCCGATAGCCTTGATCGCCTCATCATTGCAAAAGACTTATTAGTCCCATTCGAAGAATTTGTAACCCCGAATACAACATTAGCCGAATGTATGCACAAGTTTGAACGCGTTGAAACGGAACACTTGCCTGTATTGGAAAACAAAAACAACCAAAAACTGATTGGTATAATTTCCAAGAAAAATATTATCAAACTTTACAACCGGGAAATTCTAAGAAAAGATGTGCTTGGTGTTAAATATGTCCGGGAAATTGGAGATAATAAATTTCGCAATCTTGTTTCGCTGCCAAAAAACTTCAAAGTAGATTTTTTACCGGTTCCTGATAAATTTGTCGGTAAATCAATTAAGCAAACAGATATAAGAGCTAAATATAATGTTACGATACTGGCAGTCAAAAAAAAATTAAGTGAAATCGGACCCAGCAATGAGTTGCCCGATCCGGACAGAGTATTCGAAAAAGACGACATCATCATCGCCGCTGGTATTGAAAAAAATTTAGAGTTAATTAGAAAATTGTCAAATGTCACCTAAAAAAAAAGAAATAAAAGAAGCAAAAACCTGGGCTTCATCCAGGATTTTGGTCTTCAGCTTTTTGACTATTATTTTAGTGGGCACCGTTTTGCTGATGCTGCCCCAGGCAGTAAATGGCAACCGTCTGTCATTTATTGATTCACTATTTACTGCCACTTCAGCCACGTGTGTCACCGGCTTGACGGTTGTTGATACCGGAACAAAATTTACACATTTCGGGCAAATGATTATTTTGATTTTAATCCAATTGGGCGGATTGGGAATCATGACCTTTTCCACTTTTTTTGTTTTTCTGGTCTTTGGAAAATTTTCCATTTCAGACCGCGATATTATCCAAAATACGATTACCCAATCCCCGATAAAAAATATAGCCGGGCTGCTAAAATCCATTTTTCTTTTCACCATACTCATCGAATTAGCCGGCGCGGTTCTGCTCACACTTTTTTTTGCTGAAACCATCCCTCTGCCTCATGCACTTTATCACGGTTTGTTTCACTCTATTTCGGCTTTTTGTAACGCTGGTTTTTCACTATTTGATACCAGCCTGGTCAATTTCCAGGGAAACTTCAAAGTCAATGCCGTTTTTATCATGCTTATAATATCTGGCGGATTGGGTTTCGTTGTACTATACGAATTAAAAAGCTACATGCTAAAATCTAAAGACAGATTTAAATTTTCTTTCCATTCAAAAATCGTAATCAGAGTGTCGTTAATTTTACTTCTTGTTGGCGCCGGGCTATTTTTTCTTTTAGAATATAAAAACATATTACAGCATCGCTCTCTGCAGGATAAATTTCTCATTTCTTTATTCCAATCCGTTACCTGCCGTACGGCTGGATTTAACACTGTTGACATTTCTTTGCTCACTCATTCATCACTTTTTATAATGATCATCCTGATGTTCATCGGCGCTTCGCCAGGCTCTTGTGGTGGCGGTATAAAAACCACCACCGTGGGTATTCTGATGGCGATGTTAGTGGCTCGTTTTCAAAACAAGGAAGATGTAAACATTTCCCGGCGTCGAATGCCCAATGAAATAATCTCCCGGGCAATTTCTGTAACCTTCTTTTCCGTTGCTTTAATTATTATCGCCGTAACCCTGCTCATGATTGCTGAATCCGGAGGCGTTTCCTATCCCGAACACCGGGGCTTATTTCTGGAAACATTATTTGAAGTAATATCAGCATTTGGAACCGTGGGGCTTTCCACAGGTTTAACATCTGGTCTTACATCGCTTGGAAAATTTATAATTATTATCACCATGTTCGTTGGGAGAATTGGTCCATTAACTATAGCGCTGGCAATTGGTAAAAAGGAAACGCCACGTTTTAAATACGCACAGGAAAAAGTATTAATCGGATAACTTTGAGAGAATAAAATGAGAAAATTCGCGATTATAGGTTTGAGTACATTCGGCTTTTATCTAACAAAATATTTGGATGAATTGGGTTTCAACCTGATGGCGATTGATATTAACGAAACAAAAATTGACAAAGTCAAACATATCGTTTCCAAAGCAATTGTCGCCGATGCCACGAATAAAGATGCCCTTGAAAATGTTGGTATTCCCGAATTCGATGTCATTTTCCCGGAGAGGGATGTCGCGTTTCGGTTTGCTAAAAGTTTAAAAAACATAAACATCCTCGATGCTATTCCGCTGAGTGCCGGCGTCTCTATTATGGAGTTTGGTCCGCCCAATATCTTCCTGGGAAAAACTTTGCGTGAAGCTGATATCGCAAATAAATTCAGAATTCAGATAGTTCTCATCAAAGAAATCATTCCTGAAAATGTTGTCATTGTACCTCGCGCTGATCATATCATAAAGGATAGTGATATCCTGGTTGGAATTGGGAAGGATGAAGATTTTGAAAAATTATTAAAAACCACATAAATTAATTTAATTTTTAGTCAACCGCCCCGGCCATTCACAGCAACATCATCTTCCTAAATCTTATTAAAATTTAACTTTTATTTTGTTGTATAAGTAGAAAAAGTTGGTTATATTTAAGACATACAAAATAAGCAAAACCGGGATGGTTTTAAATCTAGCCTCATTGAATTTCCAACTTCCACCCGACGACCCGAAAACTTACAAAAGCTGAAAAATCATTTTTTCACTGAGAGGTAATTTCATGTATGACGGCAATTTCGCCAAACTCAAAGATATTGATGAAATAGAAAATATAACCATTCCTGAACAACTGCCGGTTCTGCCTTTGCGCGATTTTATCATTTACCCGCACATGGTTTCTCCACTGATCATCGCTCGCGATAAATCCCTGAAAATGATCGAAGATGTTATGCAAAGCCATAAGTTAATTTGCCTTGTCGCTCAGAAAGACCCTGAAAATGAAAATCCTGATCAAAAGGCGCTGTTCAAGTTTGGGACTGTCGCGTTTGTTTTGAAAATGCTGCGGTTCCCGGATAATAGTGTTCGTATTTTGGTTCAGGGATTGTCACGAATTAAAGTACAAAAATTTACAAAGCAGGATCCTTATTTTGTCGCCAAAATAAAACAATTTCATGATAATTATAAAATCGATATGGAATTAGACGCTTTAATCCGAAATATATCCAACCAATTCCAAAAAATTATCACCATGGTGCCAAACCTGTCTGATGAATTACAAATTGCTGTGATGAATGTGGAAGATCCTGGCAGGCTGGCGGATTTGCTCGTCACCAATTTGAATCTGACCCTGTACGAAAAACAGGAAATCCTGGAGCTTGTTGATATTCATTCCAGGCTAAAAAGATTAACATTTTTCGTCAACCGTGAAATCCAGGTTTTAGAAATGGGTTCTAAAATTCAGACCCAGGTTCAAACAGAAATCGGAAAAAATCAGCGGGAATACTATCTCAAAGAACAGCTTAAAGCCATTCAACGCGAACTAGGAGAAACCGACGAAAGAACTTCGGAAATCAATGATCTTCGTAAAAAAATCGAGGAAGCCGGTATGCCGGAATCCGCGCAAAAAGAAGCTGACAGGGAACTGGACAGGCTGACCAAAATTCCCGTTGGTTCCGCGGAATATACGGTTTCCCGGACTTATCTTGATTGGCTGGTTAATATTCCCTGGAACAGATCAACAACAGATAATCTTGACATCGAGTCTGCTGAAAAAATTCTTAATGAAGACCATTATAATCTACTAAAAGTTAAAGAACGAATTTTAGAATTTCTTGCCGTACGCAAATTAAAACAGGACATGAAAGGACCGATCCTTTGTTTTGTCGGGCCTCCGGGGGTCGGTAAAACATCGCTGGGTCGCTCAATCGCGCGGGCATTGAACCGAAAGTTTATTCGCATCTCTTTGGGAGGTGTTCGCGATGAAGCGGAAATACGGGGACACAGAAGAACATATATCGGAGCGTTGCCAGGGAGAATTATCCAGGGGTTGAAAAACGCCCAAAATAATAATCCGGTTTTTATGCTCGATGAAATTGACAAAATCGGACAGGACTTTCGCGGCGATCCGTCATCTGCCTTGCTGGAGGTTTTGGACCCGGAACAAAATTTTTCTTTTTCTGACCATTATCTCGACGTTCCGTTTGATTTATCAAAAGTTTTATTTATAACCACCGCGAATTACCTTGATCCCATACCACCGGCGCTCATGGACAGAATGGAAGTTATTGAGCTGCCCGGCTATACAGAGGAAGAAAAAACAGATATCGCGTTTCAATATCTCATTCCCAAACAACTCATGGAACATGGGCTAAAGAAGAAACAAGCATCCTTTCACAAAAGCGGCATAAAGACTGTAATTTCAGAATATACGCTGGAGGCTGGTCTGCGAAACCTTGAAAGAGAGATTGCCAAAATTTGCAGAAAAATTGCCAAACGAATCGCTTCTGGTAACAATGAAAAAGCAATTATTAAAAAAAGCAATGTTTCCGAATATCTCGGTCCTGAAAAATATTTTTCTGAGGTTGCTGACAGGTTGAATGAACCTGGAATCGCCACTGGATTAGCCTGGACTCCTTTTGGTGGTGACATTTTATTTATTGAATGTACTCATGTAGATGGCGAAAAAGGTTTTTTACTCACCGGTCAAATGGGTGATGTAATGAAAGAATCAGCGCAAGCCGCGCTTACCTATGTTAAGGCAAGAGCAAAAACCCTGAGGCTTAAAACGAAGCTACTCAATTCTGGTCAAATTCATATCCATGTCCCTGCTGGCGGAATTCCAAAAGATGGACCCTCGGCTGGAATCACTATGGTTATCGCCCTAATATCATTATTGAAAAATCAGCAAGTGAAGAAAAAAATCGCATTGACTGGTGAAATCACACTAAGAGGAAAGGTTTTACCTATTGGAGGCGTAAAGGAAAAAATTCTTGCTGCCAGGCGCGCCGGCATAAAAGAAGTAATTTTACCTGAAAAAAATAAAAACGATGTGATTGAATTGCCTGATATTGTTAAAAAAGAAATGGAATTGCATTATGTAGAAAAAATTGATCAGGCAGTGAATATTATTTTTCCACCTAAGAACAATTAGAATTCTATTTTCAATAGCACAAAAAAAACACCCGCTTCAACGGGTGTTTTTTAGTTTGGTACTATTTTAAATGAGACTAAAAAAATTCTAACTTATATTTCCATTATTTCATTTTCTTTTTCTGTCAAAATATCATCTACCATTTTGACGTATTTGTTAGTAAGTTCCTGGACATTGTCATGACCCCGCCGGGAATCATCTTCAGAAACAACACCGTCCTTTTCAACTTTTTTCATACTTTCGTTGGCTTCACGGCGAGAATTTCGGATGGAAACTTTTATTTCTTCACCAAGCCGTTTTGTTTGTTTTACCAGTTCCAGCCGGCGTTCTTCCGTCAGTGGAGGAATAGGCAAGCGAATAATATGCCCATCGCTGATTGGATTCAATCCTATATCTGATTTAAGAATCGATTTTTCAATCTCACTGATCATTGTTTTGTCCCAGGGCTGAACCGTAATCAATCTCACTTCCGGGACTGAGATACTTGCTGCCTGGTTAAGAGGTACTATTGAACCATAGTAATTTACTTTGATATTGTCAAGAATCGAAGCAGAAGCTTTCCCGGTTCTTACTTTATTCAGCTCACCACGAAAACTTTCGATTGCTTTGCTCATTTTAGATTCTGTTTGATTAAAAATTTCATCAATCATTTTGACCCTCGCAAACTTTTGTCCCGATCGGTTCACCGAGAATTATTTTTTTTAAGTAGCCTTTTTTAGTCAGATTAAATACAAGGATTGGTAAATTATTTTCCATACAAAGCGTTACAGCGGTTGAATCCATTACCTTCAACCGCTTATTAACGACATCTATGTAATTTAACTGTTTGAACATTTTCGCGTCTGGATTCACTTTTGGGTCAGAATCGTAAACCCCATCTACTTTTGTTCCTTTAATAATCGCGTCAGCCTCTATCTCGATTGCCCTTAAAGCGGCTGCCGTATCTGTTGTGAAATACGGATTGCCGGTACCACCGGCAAAAATTACAATTCGTCCTTTTGAGAGATGCCTCATCGCCCGGCGGCGCACAAATGGTTCAGCAAGCTGCTCCATTTTTATCGCTGTTAAAACACGGGTGTAAACTTCATTGCGTTCCAGGTAATCTTCCAGAGCCATAGCATTAATGACCGTGGCTAACATACCCATGTAATCAGCAGAAACACGATCCATACCCCTGGCGCTTGCAGACAAGCCACGAAAAATATTTCCGCCACCGATTACAACACCAATTTCCACACCCAGCTCTTTAACTTCTTTCAGCGAAATGGCGATTTCACTCACGACATGGGGGTCTATTCCCAAGCCCTGCTGTCCCATTAATGCTTCACCGCTTAATTTTAGTAGAACTCGTTTATAAACTGGCTCTGACATAAATAACGAATCTCCAGATTATTCGCCCAATTGGAATCTTGCGAATCGATTAACGGAAACATTTTCACCAATATTCCCGATTGTCTCTTTTAAAAGTTGTTCTATATTTTTATTGGGATCTTTCACAAAACTTTGCTCCATCAGCACAACTTCCTGGTAAAATTTTTCCATTCGTCCTGCTGCAATTTTTTCAGCTATATGAGGTGGTTTTTTTTCATTTTCTGCCTGAGCCTTATAAATATCCATCTCTTTATCAATCACGTCCTGTGGTAATTCTTCACGCCTGACCACCATCGGATTTGCCGCGGCGATTTGCATTGCAATGTCGTGTACGAATTGTTTGAAATTATCGGTTTTAGCTACAAAATCGGTTTCACAGTTGACTTCTAAAAGCACTCCCAGCTTACTTCCTGGATGAATGTAACTTTCAATGATTCCATCTTTTGTATCACGACCTGCTTTCTTATCTGCTTTTGCAATTCCTTTTTTTCTCAATATCTCAACCGCTTTGTCAACATCGCCGTCTGTCTCTTTTAAGGCGTTCTTACAATCCATAATTCCCGCGCCGCTTACTACGCGGAGTTTTTTAACATCTTCCGCACTAATTGCCATCTCAAACTCCTTTATATAAAAAGTTGTATTATTCGCTTTTTTCTTCCTGCACTTCTGCCGGAACGTCTTCCAGGGCTTTCTTTTCTTCTATCCCTTTTTCCTCAACCTGTTCCGCGGCTGCTGTCTGACCAGCTTCAATAACCGCGTCCGAAATCGTCCTCGTAATAACATTAATAGACTTAAACGCGTCATCATTGCCCGGGATTGGAATATCGACTTCATACGGATCTGAATTCGTATCAACAATGCCAATAACAGGGATGTTTAAACGAACAGCCTCGTGAACAGCAATGGCTTCCTTTTTCACGTCAACCACGAATACCGCGCCGGGAAGCTTGCCCATATCTTTAATCCCGCCTAAAATCCGTTCCAGTTTTTCTTTTTCTCTCTCAACATTTAAGATTTCTTTTTTGACCAGCTTGTCATAGGTTCCGTCTGTTGCCATCTTTTCGATATTTTTAAGTCGTTTGACGCTCTTTTTGATGGTAACAAAATTGGTCAAGGTACCACCGAGCCAGCGTTCATTGACATAAAACTGTTTGCATCTTTCAGCTTCCATTTTGACAATGTCTCTGGCTTGCTTTTTAGTTCCAACGAAAAGAACCCTTTCGCCGGATCGGATGACTTTGGCAATTTCTTCCGTAGCCAACTGTAATTGTTTTAGCGTCTTTTTAATATCAATGATATAAATACCATTTTTTTCCATAAAGATGTAAGGTTTCATTTTCGGATTCCATCTTCGTGTCAAATGTCCGAAATGAGTCCCTGCCATCAACAAATCCTGTAAACTTGTTTTCATTAATTTACTCCTTGATAATTGGGGTTAAAACCTCCACTTCTCTTCTTTATCGTTCGCACCGTCATCTAAAAACGGCACCCCGAACGCCCAAAAGAAGTGTGCGTTTTTTTTCAAATGATTAACGTTTAGAAAATTGATAACGTTTTCTGGCGCCAGCCAAACCATATTTTTTTCTTTCTTTTTCTCGCGGGTCACGGGTTAAAAATCCGCTGGCTCGCAATATCGGCTTCAGTTCATCGTCGAACTTTACCAAAGCACGGGAAATTCCCAACCTTAACGCGCCTGCTTGACCTGTCAAACCGCCGCCATTTACTGTGGCAATGATGTCGAACTTCTCCATTGTTTCTGTCTTTTCCAAAGGCTGTTCAATGATCATTTTTAATGTCTCTCTCCGAAAATGATCGAGAACAGTCTTTTGGTTAACTTCAAATTTCCCGGACCCCGGAGTCATCCTGACTCTGGCGATGGAGTCCTTCCGCCGACCAGTGGCGTAATACTCAGTTGCTTTCATAAATTACCTCTTGTTTACTGTTTGCTCCTTTAAATGAATTTCAGGATAAATAAATTTAATTTGAATTTACAGTACAAACTATTAATTAACTGTTAATTCTTTTGGTTGCTGAGCGTGATGAGGATGTTGATCTCCGCTATAGACTTTTAATTTTCTGTACATTTGTCTGCCGAGCCGGTTTTTAGGAAGCATTCCTTTTATTGCATGCTCCAAAACTTTTTCCGGGCTATTAGCAAATAGATCCTCATAAACTATTTCTTTCAATCCACCAGGATAGCCGGAATAACGTGTGTATTTCTTTTGTTCGGCTTTGCGACCAGTTACACGAACCTTGTCAGCGTTTATGATAATTACAAAATCACCAACATCAACATGAGGCGCGAAAGTCGGCTTATGTTTTCCTCTCAACACATGCGCCACTTTAGTCGCTAAACGTCCCAAAATCTGATTTCTCGCATCTACAACATACCATTGTTGATCGATGTCTTTTAATTTTGGTGTAAATGTTTTCACTTTCCTTTTTCTCCCTAAGTTACTTATTTTATTTACATATATTATTAACAACCATGTCTTGTCGAAAATCACTAAAGATAGTGAAATCGAATAAAATAATCAAGTTATTTTTCAGTAATTTTAATAAATAACCGTATTTTTTTTTATTTTTCACGTATCGTCATTTCTCTTTTTGCTTGAAACATTCTTTTGCCTCAAAGACCAAAAGAGATAAAGTTTGAAATAACAATAAATAAGAACATATTTCACATAACCGATCACAGG